>CALBMW010000563.1 GCA_937896275.1 uncultured Myxococcales bacterium | reverse complement strand
CTCTCCTTCATCTTCTCGACGTAGTCGGCGCTGCCCTTGCCGGCGGCCTTCATGTCCTCGGGCATCGACTCGTCGTAGAGCGTGCCGAAGGACCGGATGAACGACATGTCGAATTCGAACTTGACGTCGTCGAGGCACAGGCACGCCGCGAACTGCTCCGGCGGCTTCTCCTGCCGCCTGACCCGGATCGTATAGAGCCGGTCGCGGTGCAGCGCTTCTCGGTGGAAGGTCTGCGGGATCAGCAGCGCCTTGCTGGGCACCAGATCCCCGGTGATGACATAGCACGCGTCCCCGCCGCGCTTGTACGCGCCGAGCTGGTCGCGCAGCATCTCCTGCACGGTCGAGGGGTCGTCGGTCCCCCAGTTGAACCGCGCGATGTCCGCCGCGGTGACCACGTTGCCTGCAGCGGTCTCGCGCTCGGCGATCTTGTCGAGCGTGTCCCCGTCGAGGGGCTGGTACGTCTTGGCGTCGGCGCGTTTCTCGAATGCCATCGCAGCTTCAGTCCATCCCAGCCAGGTCAACCATCGTCACGCCGGGTCGCCCTCTTCGGCGACGACCTCGACGACTTCATAGGCCTCATTGTCGATGATCCGCACCAGGCCAACCGGCCCCTCGGGCAGATCCTTGGCTTCGATCAGACCGCTCCCGCCGTCGTCGAGCTCGATCTCTTTGCCCAACTCACCGCGCACCACGAGCTTGTAGCCACGCAGCGGCTCGCCGGTCGCCTCGTCCACGATGCGGAAACGTACCCAGCCCGGCTCGGTCGGCACCGCGGGCAGCTTATTGGCGTCGTCGAGCGCGCCCAGCAGGTCGGTCGCCGTCCCCGCCAGCTTCTCCGCATGCTCACCATGCAAGTTGCGCAGTGACGCGCTGACCCCCGACTCGGGCTTCGTCTGCTTCTCTTCCTTGTCCGGCGCCAGCGCATCGAGCCGCTGACCCAGCCCCTCGGCCGCCGCGCCCAGGTTCTTGCCCTGGCCCTCGTGCACCGTGCGCAGCGCAGGGCCGAGCTCGGTGCGCAGCGGATCCTCGGGGGGCGCCCCCGACAGCACGGCCCGCAGGAAGTCGCCGATGCGCTCGGCGAGCGTCTTGAGCGTCTTGTCCTGCTCCTGCACGACCGCGCCGAACTGTTCGCCGACCTGCGTGTGCGCCGGCGAATCGCCGCCCTTGGTCGCCAGCTTGGACAGCAGCGGACCCGACTCGACCGCCTTCTCGAGCAGCGCGGACCCCTGGCTCTTCGCCAGCTTGGTGAACTCCTCCGCCAGCTCGCTGCCGGGCGGGTAGTCCGTGTCCACGTGCTGCAGAAGATCGAGCTTGAACCCGTACTTCTTGCTCTCGAAGGCGAGGGCGTCGGCCTCTTCCTTGGCCAGCCGCGGGAACTCCGGCGGCAGGACCGGCTCCGGCTTCTCGTCGAGGTTCTCGTCCTCGTCCTCGCCCGTCTCGTCGTCGGGGTTGACCAGCGCGTTCGACTCGAGCGCGGCGCTGCTGTCGTTCCACGGCGAGGTGGGCGTCAGCGGGAAGGTCCATGTCCACGGCGGCAGCCCGTCGGCGTCGGGCAGCAGGTTGACGCGCCCCTCGACCAGCATGCGCGCGACCTCGATGATCAGCTGCGGCTGGTTGAGCTTGAGCAACGCGGTGTAGCGTGGGTCGTGCGAGAGCGACGCACGCAGGGCGCGGAAGTTGTCGAGCGCCATCGCGTACCGCGCGAGGAACTCGGTGGCCTCGTTGGTACTGTCGAAGCGCTTGAAGCGATCGCGCGTGCAAACGAGCACCTCACGGGTGCCGAGCCTCAGGACGAACCTCATCGCCGACCCCGCACGCGCAAGCATGGCGACCCGACGCACTTCGCGGTGCGCGCAACCTCGTGCGCTGGCCTCGGGTCAGCGGACACTTCTTGCCCCCGCGCGGTACTTCAACCTCTGATAAACACGGAAAGGGGGTCACTTGGCAAGACAATTATACTGTAAACTTACACCATCGCACCTGCGCACGTAGCATGAGACGCGCACAGAGTGGATAATCGCGACCGTGGGCGCTGCGCCCGCCGTCGGAAGGGGGCCTGTGGAAAGCAACCGTCGGAGCCTGGATGTCCGAGCGCGGGCGACCGTGGGGAAGGGCATCGCCGTCCTCGCCGCCTTGACCTGGCTTGCCGCCTGCGGGGCGTCGTCGCCCGCTCAGACCCGCACCAAGGTGGCCCAACGCGCCACGTTCGAATGTCCGCGCGACAAGGCGCTCGCCGAGGAGGACGCGGCCCGTGTGGGGCCAAAGGCGCTCGCGCAGGTGTGGGCCGTCCTCGAGCAGGTCGAGCAGAGGGAGTGCTGGGTGGCGGCGGTCCGCGTGGCGGGCTACGCCGGTGGTCCCGAGGCCTTCGCCCGCCTGCAGGCCCACGTCGAGAGCCGCGCCCCCCTCTTCGCCCGCTCCGAGGAACTCCACGAGTTGCAGGGCGCCTTCATCGCCCTCGGCAACCTCGTGCGGCTCAACAAGAACGAGCGCGCCACCAAGCTCGCCCTGTCCTTCCTGGTCGAGAGCACCGATCCCCTCAACTGGGTCAAGCGCTCCATCGACTGGGACGTCGACGCGGTCATCCGGCGCGAGATCATCGACACCATCACCCGCTCGGCGGTCTTCGCCCTGGGCCTCACGGGCAGCGACGAAGGCCGGCAGCACCTGCTGGCCATGGCCCTCGACGACGCCCAGCGGCGCAGCCACGAGTTCAGGTTTCAGACCTCCGAGAGCGCCATCTCGCAGGTCGAGTCCCTCGTCAACCTGCAGGTGCTGCCTCCCGGTCGCGTGGTCTTCGCCCTCAGCCACGTCCTGGCGACCATGCCGGCCGACATCGAGGCCGATCTGAAGGACCGCGCACACCGCGTGCAAACGCAGGCCCGCACCACCTGGGCCCTCGAGCGCGAGTGGCTCGAGACGCGCCGCGACCGCGCCAGCTTCCAGCACGTCGTCCGCCAGGCCGATTCCATCGCCGACGCCCGCCTCAGCGGCTTCCACGGCCAGCTCGACAGCCTCCGGCAGCTGCTCGACACCCCCGAGGCGCTCAAGGCCATCGACGAGATCGCCCAGCTGGTCTTCCCCGAGGGGCCGCTGGAGCTCATGGGCACCGACTACCCGGAGCAGGTGGAGCGCGCGCTCACCGCCATGACGGTCCTGGAGCGAGATCGCCCGGAGCAGGTGAAGGTGCTGCGCCTCGCGCCCCACATCGCGACGGTCGTCGAGGCGCACGAGGCCCTGCGCCGGGCCCTCGAGTCCGGCAAGCAGGGGGCGGGCTTCGAGAAGGTCATCGAGGCGCGCGCCGCCCTCCAAAACCAACTGCGGGTCCTGATCGCCACGGCCGTGGCCCGCTACCCTGGCTGGAACGAGCGCGACGGTGAGCAGCGCAACGCCGTCATCGGGCCGCTGCTCGATCAGAGCGATCAGGTCGAGAGTTATCTCCGCCGGCGCGTCGCCGTGCGCGACGTCAACCCGGACACCGGGCAGGAGATCGCGCCGCTCGAGGACGGTCGGTCCGAAGAGGAGGCCGCGGCCCAGGCGGACTCGTCCCGGCGATGAGGGGGGGACCCGGTGACGCCGAGCGTCGGCGCCCGGGGCGGATTCGTTTCGGGATCACCCGTGAGGGAGGCGGCATGAGGTGGCGCAGCATCGCGCTCGATCTGGCCACCGCCACGCTGGCCATTTGTTTGGCGGGCCTGGCGGTGAGCTGCGACGACGACGGCGGCAGCAAGAAGGTCGCGCTCGGTGAGGCCTGTGAGTCGAGCGGCGCCTGCGCCGAGGGTGTCTGCGCGGGCGACGGTCGCTGCCGGGCCGAGTGCCCCGAGGTGGGCGGCCGCTGCGACGACGGCACGACTTGCTACGCCTCGCTCACCTTCGAGGCGGCGCCCACGCAGGTCTGCAAGGCGGGTGGCTGCGCCCAGGACAGCGAGTGCGGCCGCAACGGCCTCTGCGACACCACGGTCCTGCGCTGCGGCTGCCGCGACGGGTTCGGCGAGGACCTCGAGGGCCGCTGCCGCCTGTGCATCGACGAGAACCGAAACCCCGAGTGTGCGTGGCCCGACGTCGAGACCTCGTGCGCCTGCGTCGACCTCCGCGGCCTCGATCTCAGCGGCGCCGACGTCAGCAGCGAGGATCTGCACGGCGCCTTCTTCGACGGTATGACCCTCTGGCCGGAGGGCTTCGACCCCACCATGCGCGGCATGCTCGGCCCCGGCGTCAGCCTGATCGGCGCCGAGCTGGCCGGCCTGGTGCTGCCCGGGGTGAACCTGGCGCGAGCCGATCTCACGAAGGCCGATCTCTCGAACACCGATCTGTCGGGCGCCGATCTCTCCGAGGCGAACCTGACCGACGCGAACCTGACCAACGCCAACCTCGAGGGTGCCAACCTGGCAGGCGCCAACCTGATGAACGCCGATCTGACCGACGCCAACCTGACCGGCGCCAACCTGACCGGCGCCAACCTGAACGGGGCCAACCTCGAGGGCGCCCGCCTGACCGGGGCCGAGGGCGATCTGCCGCCTTGGGTCGAGGCCTCGCTGGCCGAAGACGGCACGGTGCGGGCCGATGTGCTCGCGCGGCGCGTGACCGAGGAGGGCTTCGACGATCTCCAGGGGGCCAACCTGGCCGGCGCGGACCTGTCCAACGCCGATCTCTCGGGAAAGGACATGCAGGGGGCCAACCTCAGCGAGGCCGAGCTCGACGGCGCCAACCTGATGGACGCCAACCTTCAGGACGCCAACCTGCAGGACGCGCAGCTCGATGGCGCGAACCTTCAGGGCGCGAACCTGATGAACGCCAACCTGGCCGGCGCCGATCTCTCGGGCGCGGACGCCGCGGGGGCCAACCTGGCGGGGGCGAACCTGGCGGGGGCCGATCTCACCGGGGCCGATCTCTATGACGAGGAGACCGAGACCGCGGCCATGCTCGCGGGGGCGAACCTCACCGGCAGCAACCTGACCGGGGCCGATCTGCGCAACGCCGATCTCACCGAGGCGGTGCTCGACCGCGCCTTCGCCGCGCAGATGGTGTGCGGGACCACCCAGAAGGGCTGCGTGCCGCTCGTGCACCCCTGCCGTGACGGTTCGACCTGCGTGCCCGCCCGCGAGACGCCGCAGCTGCTGCTCAACGGGGCGATGATGCCGGACGCCAGCCTTCGAAACGCCTGGTTCCGCGGCGCGCAAATCAAGGACGTCAACCTGTCGCGCGGCGACCTGAGCGACGCGCAGCTCGAGGGCGCGGTGATGACCGGCGCGGTGGCCGAGGGCGCGATCTTCGACCGCACGCAGCTCACGATGGTCGATCTGACCGGGGCCAGCCTGAAGGACGGCGATTTGCGCCGCGCGGTCCTGGGGCCAGGCACCGTCTTCGCCGACGCGAACCTGGGCAACGCTCGGTTGAGCCGCCAGACGCTGGTCGCCATCAACTTCGCGGGGGCCGATCTCACCGGCGCGAAGCTCGATCTGACCAACCTGCGCAACGCGGTGCTCGAGCGGGCAAAGCTGGGCGGCGCCAACTTGCAGGGCGCGCTCCTGGGCTGCTGCGACGACCGCGCGGTGTGCCCGCAGACCGTCGCGCTGAGCGCCTGCGAGCCGGCGCGGGTGCGCGGCGCCGACTTCACCTTGGCCGACTTCTCGACCAACGGTACCCGCGGCGGCGACATCTGGGGCGTCGACTTCCGTGGGCTGTCGCTGCAGCAGGCCAACCTGGTGGGCGCGGTCGTGGGGCCCGCCGATCTGCGCAACGCGAACATGAGCAGCGCCGTGCTGCTGGACGTCGACTTTCGGCAGGCGCGCCTGGGCAACGCCATCTTCAGCCAGGCGCGGATGCTCCGGGCGAAGCTCAATGACCAGTACCTGGTGGGCGCGACGCTGGACTCGGTCGATCTGACCGACGCGGATCTCCGGGGCGCCGATCTCAGCGATGCCAACCTGAGCGGCGCCTACCTCGAGCGCACGCGCCTCGACGGCGCCAAGATGCAGCGCACCAACCTCGGCCTGGCCACGATCATCGCGGGGCTGGGCAGCGCGGGCGCGCCGGTCGACATGAGCGACGCGGTGCTCAACGAGGCCCGCCTGGTCGGCGTGGATCTCGGCTTCGTCGACTACTGCCGGGCCTCCTTCGAGGGGGCGGTGCTCGAGAACGTCAAGGCCAACGCGGCCATGCCCTGGCTCACGCTCGGCCTCGGCCCCGATCTGGCGTGGCGCCAGGCCAACCTGCTGGCGCGGGTGTCCGGCGACGAGCCCCCCCAGAACCTGTTCTGCGTCCGGCTCGTCGACGCAGCCCTCGACGGCATCCGCTTCGCGCCCGAGACGGATCTGCGCCGGGCACGCCTCGAGCGCGTCACGGCGGCCCCGGTCGAGGGGGCGGCGACCACCCTGGTCGACGTCGACTTCGAGGGCGCGCAGCTCGTCGAGGCCAACCTCGCGGACGCGGTGCTCACGGGCGCCAACTTCACCAACGCGACGCTCGAGAAGGTCAACCTGAACAACGCCGACATCAGCGGCGGCGAGTTCGAGAACGTCACGATGAGCATGACGACGTTCATGGGAGCGCGCCTGGACGGCGCCCACCTCGCCGGGCTGAACCTGAGCAATGTCGAGATGGGCGCGGCGCACCTCGTCGACGCCGATCTGGCCGGCGCGACGCTGTTCCTCACCGGCCTGCATGGGGCCAACCTGACCGACGCCGATCTGACCGGCGTCATGGCCCAGCAGGTCGATCTGTCCAGCGCAGTGCTCTTCAGGGCCGATCTGTTCCAGGCTGACTTGCGCGACGCGCGGCTGGCCGGCGCCGATCTCACGGTCGCGTCGTTCCGCGAGGCGACCGCGCCGGCCGCCGACTTCGGCGGGGCCAACCTGGTGCGCACGGATCTCACCGACGGCGTCTTCGACACCGCCAACTTCAGCGAGGCCGGCCTCCACGGCGCGATCCTCGAGCGGGCGTCGATGGTGGGCGTCGACTTCACCGACGCGCTGGGGCGGCCGGCGGTGTTCCGAGGGGTCGACCTCAGCGGCGCCATCCTCTGCGGGACGCAGTGGGGCAGCTTCGACGACGAGGAGGACTGGGTCGGCGCCGTCCTCAGCGAGGCCACCGTCTGCCCCCCCAAGAACGAGAACAACACCTGCATCGTCACGGCGGCCACGGCGGGGACCGGCAGCGCGCTGACCTGCCGACTGTTCGGGCTGCCCGCGCTCGAGCCCGGCGCCGATCTGGGCGGCGTCGACCTGTCGGGGCGCGATCTGTCGATGGTCGATCTCACCGAGGCCAACCTGGCGGGCGCCAACCTGGCCAACGCGACGCTGGGGGACGCGCCGGGCGCCGACTTCACCGAGGCGCGGCTGGCGCGCACGCACGTCGCGCCAGGGGCCAACCTGCAGGGCGCCATCTTCGTCGAGGCGACGCTGTCGAACATGGAGTTCGGGGCCGGCGCCGACATCAGCGGCGCGAACTTCCGCGACGCCCAGATGCAGGGCGCCGTGCTCAACGACGTAGTCGCCCACGAGACCGACTTCACGGGCGCCTTCCTCACGGGCGCCAGCCTGCAGCGGATCGACGCCCTGCAGGCGCTGTTCGTGGGCACCGAGCTGGTCGGGGCGAACCTCGTGGGGGCCAACCTGCGGTTGGCGTCGCTGGCCCAGGCGGTGGCGCAGAACGCCGATCTCAGCGGCGTGAACGCGACGGGCGCGCGGGCGGCGGGTGTCCTGCTCGCGCAGGCGCGGCTGGTGGGGGCCAACTTCACCGACGCCGACCTGTCGGGGGCGGCGGCCACCGGCGCGAGCCTCAACGACATGGTGCTCACCGGGGCCAACCTGGGGGGGGCGAACCTGACCAACGCTCGCGGCAAGCCGGCCGACTTGCGCGGGGTGGACTTCTCGGGGGCCAACCTGTGCGGCGTGCAGTGGGGCGAGCGGAACCCGAGCGAGGAGTGGACCGACACGATCATCACGGGCGACGTGGTGTGCCCCCCCAAGGACGCCAACGGGGACTGCCTCGTGACGGCGCAGGCGCTGCCGCGGTGCAACCTGTTCGGGCAGGATCTGGCCATCGGGCCCGGCGCCAATCTGACCGGGGCTGATCTGCGCGCCATGGATCTGCGGGGGCAGAACCTGTCGGACGCGATCCTCGTGGACGCCAACCTGAGTACCGCCGATCTGACGGGCGGCAACCTGACGCGGGCCGATCTCGGGGGGGCCAACCTGACCGGGGCCAACCTGACCGACGTGGTGTGGACCCACGCGCGCCTCGAGGGCGCCAACTTCCGCAACGTGGTGGGCAACCTGCCGGCGTGGGTGCGGGCCGGCATCGGGGCTGACATGGTGTTCCACGACGCGGCGCTCGTGGCGGCCATCCGCGCCGGCTTCAAGGCGTTGGGGGGGGCGCGGCTCACGGGCGCGAACCTCGCGGGCGCCAACCTGAGCAACGCCGTGCTGACCGGCACGGCGCTGCAGCAAGCCAACCTCACGGGCGCCAACCTGGGCGGCGCCAACCTGAACGACGCGCTCGCGATCGGGGCCAACCTGAGCGGGGCGTCGCTGCTGAACGCCCAGGCGGTGCGCGCCGATCTCGAGAACGCCAACCTGCGCGGCGCCACCCTCACGGCGGCGGTCTTCACGCGCGCCCGCCTCGCCGGGGCCCTGCTCGGTTGCTGCCGCGACGGCGCCCGGTGCAGCGAGGCCCCTGCGCAGTGCGCGGTGGCGACGGTCGCGGGGGCCAGCTTCGTCGAGGCCGATCTGAGCCGCTCGAATCGAGCCACCGATCTGTGGGGGCTCGACCTGCGCGACGTGGCGATGGGTCAGGCGGTGCTGAGCGGCGCGGCGTTTGGCACCGCGGACTTGCGGAGGACGGACTTCACGCGGGCGCAGCTCACCGGCGGCGTCGATCTGCGCCAGGCGCGGCTCGACGGCGCGCTGTTCACGCAGGCGATGATGCGGGGGGCCAACCTGGCTGACGTGACGATCGCGACGGCGCGCTTCGAGGGGGCCGATCTCACCGAGGCCGACCTGAGCGGGGCAGGGCTGGTGGGGGCGGATCTGCGCAACTCCAGGCTGGGCGCGAGCGCGGGCGATCGGGACGCGCACCTGGGGGGGGCCGACCTGACCGGGGCCGATCTGAGCGGCGCCACGGTGACCGGCAGCGCGGGCGCCGTGACGCTCGTCGAGGCCGTCTTGCACACGACCGACTTCAGCCAGGCGCGGCTCGATCAGGCCAACTACTGCCGCGCGGACTTCGAGGGCGCGCTGCTCTTGGGGACCGCGCTGAGTGGCCAGCAACCGTGGCCGGGCGCGGGCCGCAACGCGCAGGGCCGCTTCGCGGCGGCGACGCTCGTGCAGACGCTGCGGCAGAACCCGCCGGCCAACCTGGGGTGCCTGCGGCTGGTCGACGCCAACCTGGCGGGGGTGGACCTGTCGGCGGTCACGGATCTGCGCAACGCCATGCTGACGCGGGTCGATCTCACCGGCGCGAACCTGATGGGCGTCAACTTCGGGGGGACGCGGCTGGTCGAGGTGAGCTTGCGCGACGCGATCCTGCGCGACGCGATCTTGCTCGGCCAGGATCTGGGCGCCCAGAACCTGAGCGGAGCGGATCTGCGTGGCGCCGATCTGACCGACGTGCGGCTCACCGAGGCCGACGTCTCGGGGGCGAACCTCACGGGGGCGACGCTCCTGCGGGCTCAGCTCAGGGACGTTGACTTCACGGGCGCCCTCTTGACCGGGGCCGATCTGGGCGACGCTTCGCTCGGCGGATCGGACTTCACGCTGGCCGACCTGGCCACGGCCCGCATGGTGCGCGCTCGCCTCGGCAGCGCGACCTTCGACCGCGCGAGCCTCGCCCAAGCCAACCTCACTGACGCCGTGGGCCTGGGCACGACGCTGACGGACGCCAGCCTGGTCAGCGCCGTCCTGCGTCGCACCAACCTCACGGGCGCGAACCTTTCGGGCGCACGGACGCACAGCGCGCAGCTGATCGAGACGGTGCTCGCGCGGGCCGATCTCACCGACACGCTTGGGCTGCCGGGCGCCTTCCAGCAGGTGAACCTGAGCGGCGCCAACCTGTGCGGCAGTGAGTGGATCGAGCTCAGCGCGACGCTCGACGCCGCGGCGCTGCTGAGCATCGACACGATCTGCCCCTACCGTGACCCCGATCGTGGCCGCTGCCTTTCGGCGGGCGACATGCTCGACTGCATGCTCTTCGAGGGGCCGCCCGAGCCCCCGGACGCCGGCGTGGTCGGCATGGGCGGGGCGATGGGCATGGGCGGCGTCCCGCCCTGAGCGTCGCCGGGCGCTCGGACCCTCGGGCTTAGACCGTCGCCCGGCGCGGCCGGCCCAGAGCCCGCGTCCTGGGTCCTGCGTCCACCCGTCGCGGAGAGGGTCGCCCACGACGCCGTGGTACCGACCGAGCGGCGCGGGGGTCGACGCCCGGCCAACTCCTCCCGAGCCCGACCACCCGGGCGACCGCAGCCCCGTCAGCCAAGCCCCGTCGCGGTGCTGGGCACGCCCACGGCGGAGCCGGCTATATGTCAAGTAGCTAGTCTTGACCCCCCCGCGCGCCCCCCCCCCGCGCAGCCGCAGCCCGTCAGCAGCCCGTCAGCCAAGCCCTACCACGTGGCTGGGCACGTCCTCGGCGGACCCGGCTATATGTCAAGTGGCTGGTCTTGACCCCCACCCTGGCGTGGTGGGGTCGGCGCGGCGGTGGTCCGCCGCGCCGAGGGCGGCCTACTGGCAGGTCGCGGCGCCCATGGCGTCCACGCAGACTTCACCCATGCCGCACGCCGGGTTGCAGGCGACGCAGGTGCGGACCATCATCACGGGCACGCAGGCCTCGGTGCCCATCGCGCAGCCGATGCCTGGCTGGCCCGGCATACTCAGGCACTCGACGCAGGTCGAGGTCATCATGTCGCACTGTGCCCCGGCGCCGGTCCCGTCGCAGGCATTCATGGCGCCGCAGGCCGCGCACGTGTGGGCGGCGTTGCAGGCCTGGTCCATGAGGCAATCCGAGTCGGCCACGCACGCCACGCAGGCGCCCGCGTCGCAGACGGTGCCCGGCCCGGTCCCGTCGCAGATGTTGTTCACCGCGTCGCAGGCCGCGCACATGTTGGCGGCGTCGCAGGCCTCGCCGTTCATGCACTCCGCGTCATCGACGCACTCCACGCACACGCCGCCGCCGCACACCGACCCTGCCCCCATCCCGTCGCAGGGGTTGGTCATCACGTCGCACGCCGCGCACTGGTGGTTGGCGGCGCAGGCCTGCCCGCCGCCGCAGTCGCCGTCGTCTTCGCACATCACGCACGCCATGTTCAGGCAGATCGCGCCGGGGCCCATCCCGTCACACGTGTTGCCCGCGCCGCAGGCGGCGCAGGTGTGGGCCGCGTTGCAGGCCTCGCCGTTCGTGCAGTCGCCGTCGTCCTCACACTCGACGCAGGTGTTGGTGGCCGAGCACACCGTGCCGCCGCTCGTCCCGTCGCAGCCGTTCTGAGCGCCGCAGGGGGCGCACA
>CALBMW010000562.1 GCA_937896275.1 uncultured Myxococcales bacterium | reverse complement strand
CGCCCCCGCCGAGCCCCTCCGCCGGGTGCGCGCCATCGCCGTGGGCGACGTCGACGGCGACGGCGATCTCGACCTCTACGTCAGCCAGTACCGGGGCGCCTACAGCCAGGGCCAGCTGGCGTGGCCCTTCTACGACGCGATCAACGGCTGGCCGGGCTATCTGCTGCGCAACGACGGCGAGGGCCGCTTCTCCGACGTGACGGACGAGGCGGGCCTCGGCCCCAAGCGGCGCCGGCACACCCAGAGCGTGGGGCTCATCGACCTGGACGGCGACGACGACCTCGACCTGCTGACCGTCAACGACTTCTCGGGCATCGACCTCTTCGAGAACGACGGCAAGGGTCACTTCACCGACGTCACCGCGGACGCCGTGGACAACCGCACGCTCTTCGGCATGGCCTACGCGCTGGCCGACTTCGACCGCGACGGCCACCTGGACCTCTTCGCCACCGGCATGAGCTCGTCGACCGTGCGCCGCCTCAACGGCATGGGCCTGCAGCGGCCCGGCTTCGACGCCTTCACGCGCTGGCGCACCGAGATGACGATCGGCAACCGCTTCTACCTCGGTGACGGCAAGGGACACCTGCGAGAGGCCCCCGCGGCGGCGCGGGTGGCGGCGACGGGCTGGTCCTGGGGCACGGCGGTCTTCGATCCCGACAACGGCGGCGACCTGGCCCTCTACGTGACCAACGGCTTCATCAGCGGAAAGACGGCGCGTGACTACTGCACCGACTTCTGGCGGCAGGACGTCTACATGCAGGCCGAGCAGTTGCCGCCGGACGCCGCAGAGATCGCGGTGCTGACCCTGCACGGGCGCTTCACCAGCGGCGTGTCGTGGAACGGCTTCGAGCACAACCGCCTGTTCGTCGACGGGCCCGCCGGGCTGGTCGAGCAGGGCTTCCTCTGGGGCGTCGCCGACGAGGCCGACAGCCGCAACGTGTTCGCCTACGACCTCGACGACGACGGCGGGGTCGATCTGGTGGTGGCCGAGATCGAGCGCGGCCGCCTCAACCTGCGCGTGCTGCACAACGAGGCGCCTCGCAAGGGCTGGATCGGGGCCGATCTGGTCGGGCACCCCGGCCTCGACGTCTTCGGCGCGCGGGTGACGATGGTGCGGGGCGATGAGCGCGTGGTGGCCGCCGTGGTCACCGGCGACGGCTTCCTGACCCAGCGCCCGCCGCGAGTGCACTTCGGGCTCGGGGACGGCCCGCCGCCCGACGCGCTCGAAGTGCGCTGGCCGGGCGGCCGCCTGAGCCGCCTCGAGCACCCCGAGCCGGGGCGCTACCACCGCATCCCCGCCCCCTGACGCGCCCGCCCCATGGGTCAGAGCGCGTGACTCTCTTGGACGCCGTCGCGAGGGCGGCGCAGCCGCCGGGCGCGAGAATCACAGGCTCTCAGTGCTCTTCCGGACCCGGGGGCGCGGACGGCAGCTTGTCCGGCTGCGCAGGGGGGCCCTCACCGCGCAGCATGCGCTCGGCGTCGAGCAGGTTCTGCCGGGCCCGCGCGAAGGTCGGCCCCGCCTCGACCGCGCGGGCGAAGGCGTCCCGGGCGGCGGTCCAGTCCCCCCGCCGCGCGTACACCATGCCGAGGTTGTTGAGCGCCGTGGGATCGTCGGGCGCCACGCGGATCGCCCGCAGCAGGTATCTCTCGGCGCCATCGAGGTCCTTCTTCACGCCCAGCGTCTCGCCGTAGACCGCCAGCGCCCGGACATTGTCCGGCTGCTTGGCCAGCGCGCGCTTCAACAGCACCTGAGCGCGATCGACCTGCTGCATGTGGAGTTGGAGCTCGGCCAGCCGAACCAGCGTGAAGCTGTCGTCCGGCGTCCGCTGCAGGGCCTCCTCGAGCAGCAACGCCGCCTCGTCGTTCCGCCCCGACTGCAGCAGGTCGACGATGATCTGGCGGTAGTCGACCACCGAGGGCGGCGTGCGCCGGGTGTCGACGGCGCGCTCGATCTCGCTCCCGTCCACGGTGTGCAGGAAGGCGCGCCGAAGCTGCCCCTTCTCGTCGAAGACGAAGGTGGCCGGCAGCGGCACCTTGCCCCCCGGCCCGAAGAAGGACTCGATGACACGGTCGTTGGCGAAGGCCACCGGGTAGCGCAGCGCGTGGGCGTCGGCGAAGGCCAGCACGCCCGTCAGGTCCTTGGTCTCGACCGAGACCCCCACCACGTCGACGTCGGGCCGACGCGCCGCGAAGGCCGCCAGGGCCGGCAGCTCGCGCTTGCAGGGCTCACACCACGGGGCGAAGAAGTTGACCACCGTGGGCCGCCCCAGGCGACCCAGCGGGCGGGTGACCCCCTCGCGATCCAACGCCGTGACCAGCACCGACGCCGTCGAGCGACCCTTGGGGCGCACCGCCTCGTCCCATTGAGGGATCAGCGCGGCGACGGCCTCCCCGCGTCCCTCGACGAGCGTGTTCAGGCGGTCGAGCGCCACGCCGCCGAAGTGCTCCGCCGCCCCGGACGGCCAGGTCACGTCGACCCCGTCGACGGCGCGCGCGTCGCCCAGCCCGAAGTGCAGCGTGGTCGAGGTCTGGGTCTGGAAGCCCTCGGCCAGCCGCACCCGGTCGGTCTGGGAGCGCTTGTCGGCGGTGAGCCGCACGACCGCCCCGAGGGCCAGCGGCTCCGACCGCGTGGCCTGCAGCCGCACCCGAGCGAAGCGCGCCCCAGGCGGGCTGTCGTTCTGGAGCAGCTGCAGCCCTTGCAGGCTCAGGACGGCGAGATCCTGGTCGCCGTCCCCGTCGATGTCGAGCGGCGCCACGGCGCGGCCGTCGTGGTCGAAGTCGAGGCCCAGCACATACCCGGCCTCGACGAAGGGCTTGCCCGCCGTCGGCGCGCGCACGAAGCAGACGTCGTGCTCATAGCCGCTCAGGCTGCCCCGAAAGTCCGCCTGCCCCTGCTTGTCCTCCGGCCTCTCGAAGTCCATCGGCGCCCCTCCGGCGTCACGGGCCTTCGCATGGGCGACGAACTGCCGCCACAGGTACGTTCAGAGATCGGCGTCCTTCTCGGTGCTGTTGCTGGTCTGGCCGTTCAGCACGTACAGGTCCCGGTCCCCATCGTTGTCCAGATCGACGTAGGCCTGACCCCACGCCCAGTTGGCGCCCGCGACCCCGGTGGGCCCGGCCGCCTCCTCGAAGCGCCCGCTCCCGCGGCGCAGGTAGAGCGTGTTCCCCGCCGCCATCCGGAGGAGCGTCCGGTAGGTCTCGGGCTTCAGCTCACCCTCGAAGAGCGGCACGATGCGGTTGCCCGCGCTCGACTGCATGTTCGAGACGTAGACGTCGAGCTTCCCGTCGTCGTCGAAGTCCGACACCGTGACGCCCATCGACTGCCCGATGTCGGTCAGGGGCGGGAAGGCGGTGCGGCTGAAGTGCCCGGCGCCGTCGCCCCGGAAGACCTCGTTGGGGCCGAAGTCGTTGACCACCAGCGCGTCGTCGTGACCGTCCTCGTCCAGATCGACGAAGGTCGTGACGTAGGTCATGCGCGTCCCGTCCAGCCCGCGCGCCGCGGCCTCCTCGGTGAACACGAGCCCGCCCTGGTTGACGAACAGCAGGTTGGCGGTGCCCTCGGTCGAGTCGAACTTGTTGAAGTCGCCCCGCGAGGTCTCGCTGCCGTAGCCGGACACGAGCAGGTCCAGATCGCCGTCGCCGTCGATGTCGTGGGGCGTGATGTGCTGATAGAGCATGGCCCGATGGTTGCCGCAGGGCAGCGAGAAGCTCAGGTCGCCAGCGCGCGCGAGGCGCTCCCCCCTGCGGGTGAAGATCGGCATCGCGGCCTTGCCGTTGCGGCACCCGACCACCTCGGTGGTGATCAGCTCCTCGTTGCCGTCGCCGTCGAGGTCCACGGTCACGGCGAAGAGCCCGACGTCGGCTGGATCCAGCACGTCGGTGCGGCGCTCGAAGCCGCCCTGCCCGTCGTTGACGAACAGCGCCATGACCCGCATGCGGTTCCACGCCAGCAGGTCGTCACGGCCGTCGCGATTCCAGTCGAGGACGGCCAGGCCGCCGATGGTCTCGAGGCCGCCCTGGTCGGTCAGCTCGGTGACGGCCCGATGGGTGGTGTCGTCGCGGAACAGACCCACGCCCACCGCGCGCGAGATGTCGGTGAAGCCGGCGCCGCGCGCCTCGACTTGATCGAGGCCCGGGATGTCGGCCTTGCGCAAGCGCCAGGCGCCCTCGGCGTCGGCCACGTACTCGACGAACCACGCGCCCCGCCGGGTGAGGCGCTGCCCGGCGACGCCCTGCCCGTCGACGACGAACGACACCTTCGACCAGGCCCAGTCGTGGGCCGCGGCGAGCTTGAACTCGAAGGGCTTCAACTTGCAGCGGTCGACGCGCGGCATGTCGCTCGTCAGCGCCGTGAGCCTGCGGGCGAAGGCGGGTCCATCGAGGACGGCCGCGTCGGCCGGGAAGCGTGCCGTGCGTATGCGCGCCTCGCCGAGCTCAGCGTCCGGCTCCGGCGCCACGGCGCGTCCGGCGAAGTCCGGCGTGAGCAGCGCGGCGATCGCGTCGGCGTCGCCGCCGGCGAGCGCCTTGCACAACGCGCGGTTGGTGCCGTGAAAGAGGTCTTCGAGGGCCACATGCTCCGAGGCCTCCGCGTTGCGCTCGAAGGGGTCCGGCACCCGCACCTCGAACGCGACGACGGGCGCCGGGGGAGCCGCGGGCGCCGCGGGGGGCGGCGCGACGGGCTCACTGCAGGCGAGGCAGCACGTGACGACGGCGAGCAGGACGGGCTGGCGCACGTCTCCTCCCTGTCGGTGATGGGCGAGCGAAGTGGGACGCACACGGCGGGCGCGTGCGTGGGCGGGGCCCTCAGTCGAGGCGTCCACCGCTGAGCTCGAGGGCCCGCTCGAGCGCCGACCGTACGACGATGCGCCGCTGATCTTTGGACTTCTCATAGGCATCGGCGAGGGCGTGGCGAGACCACGATGTGTCGGTGTTCATGAGGACGTAGAGCGCCTCCTGCCACACCATCTGGTCCTCGTGCTCCAGCGCCCGCAGCACGTTCTGCCGTACGAAGGCCTCGTCCGTGATCATGGGCAGCACGAGGATGCCCCGGCCGGTCACGGTCGGATCGGAATCGGCCCAGGCCGCCTCGACCGCCTTCTTGGCGCCCTCCTGGCCGTACATCCCCACGATCGAGAGTGCCTTGCCCCGGAGCATCGGATCGGGGTCCTGCCGCGCCACCTGCCAAACGATGGGCAGCACGCCCTCGCCGCCGTGCTCGATGAGCCCCGCCAGCGCCAGATCGCGCACCATCGCGTCTTCGTTGGGATCGAGGGCTTTCTGCAGCGTCGGCAGGGCCTCGGGCAGGTGCCGGCGCCCAATGCTCACCAGCGCGCCGAGGCGGTCGAAGCCGCGACCCGCGGCCTGCGCCCGCGCCAGCATGTCTTTGTCGCTGATGCCCTGAAGCGGCGCGGGATCACCTACGCCGGTGCCGTCCCAGACGCCGTCGGGATCGTTGAGCCCCGCCACGCGCTCGGACAGCGAATGGAAGCCGCGCAGCGGGTTGCCGCCGGCCCCCTTCTCGTCGTCCGCGGTCGTGGCCGCGCTGGGCGCGGCGCTCGCGGTGGTGGTCATGATGGCGCGCCGCCGCGCCACCGGCAGGGCGACGGGCGCGGCCGGCGCAGCGTTGGCCTGCGCGACCAGCGGCGCGGTCTGCACCGCCTGCTGAACGGCCATCGGCGCCGGCGCCGTCTGCGCGGCCACCGGGGCTTCCGACGAGCCCTGAAAGAGCGCGCGCGCGCGTGCGGCGCTCGCCGCGTCGTCCGCGTCCCGTCCGGCGCACCCCAGCGCGCTCAGCACTGCCGCCGACAGGAGGCTCTTGGTGACGACTCGCATGCCTTCCCTCCTCATCGCGACCTGCAGCAGTACCAGTTACGCGAGTGACTCTTGTGAGCCCCGCCGTCCTGGTCGTACCAATAGGCCCCACCGCGGGTGTTGAACCACATCGCGTAGTTGTCGCCGTAGGTCGAGTCGCCGAACCAGTCGGCGCCGCCGAACCAGCCCCACCACCCGCGAATGCCTTCCATCTCGGAGTCCCGGCACAGGTGGGCGCCCACCACCGCGCGACACCAGTGATCCGCGTAGCTGTAGTGGTGCGCACCCCAGTGACCGTAGATGCACACATCACCGAAGCCCGACCAGCCGCCCGGGCAGGGCGACTCGCCCGCCCGCGATCCGCCACCGCCGCCCTGCAGCGTGCCGTAGATGTTGCGGGCGTGCAGATCGAGCACGAACAGGTCCTGGCCACCGTAGCTGCCGTTGGGTGGACCGACGTAGACGCGGCCGCCGGCCGCGCCGAGCTGCAGGTACGAGTCCTCGGAGTAGATGCCGGGCCAGTTCCAGATCTGGCCGATGCGGATCCGTCCGTTGGTGTAGGCGTCGGTGAACTCGTTGCGACCACGGTTGCCCTGGATGTACGTCCGGTTGTTCGTGCCGTAGTACGACGTGCGGTAGTGGAACGTGTCCTTCGAGATGTACAGGTCCTGGTTCTGGGCGCCCCAGAGCCCCACGAAGGTGGCGCCGCCCGCGCCGCCGATCTGCAGGTGGGTGGCCTCGGAGTAGATGCCCGGGTAGTTCCAGATCTGGCCGACACGAAGCTGATTGTTGGTGTAGGCGTCGGTGAACTCGTTGCGACCGATGTTGCCCTGGATGTAGCTGCGGTCGTTGCTGCCGAAGTACGAGGTGCCGCGGTGGTACGCGGTGCTCCGCGAGATCGTCGCGCCGTTGATGTCGATGTAGCCGCGCAGCCACATGTCGGGGCCCGCCAGGTGCATCGCCTCCGTCTGACGCCCGGGCGCCCCGTAGTAGAACCGATGGATCGAGGACGAGTTGTAGCGCAGCGTGCTGCTCTCGATGCCCAGGGAGTAGTCCTCCCCATACAGCCGCAGCTTGTGCTGCCCTTCGCGGCTGCAGCAGGTCGAGGGCATCGTGATCGTGCTCGGCGCGATGGTGGTCTGGCCGCCCACGACCAGCGAGTTGCCGACATAGGTGTTGCTGCCGGAGTACAGGTAGCGCGCCGCGTGGATGTCGCGGTTGGCGTTCGAGTCGACGCCCGCCGTGATGGTGCCGCTGGCGCTCAGGTTGCCGCTGACGTTGAGGCTGCCGACGTTCAGGGCCCCAGCGGTCACGGTGCCCACGACGGTCATGTTGCGGTTGACGCGCGCGTCCCGACCGATGGTCTGGTCGGCGCTCACCGTCTGGCTGCCGCGCACCGTCATGTTGCGCGCGACGTTCAGGTCGGTGTTCAGGTTGGTGTTTCCGCTCACCGTGAGGACGCCGCTCACGTTCGCGGCGCCCCGCGCGTTGAGCGTGCTGTTGACGGTCATCACGCCGGTGTTGGTCGTGTTGCCCGACAGGGTGAGCCCGGGGCTGCCACCGTTGATGTCGATGCCGCCGGTCGCGCTGATCGCCATGTTGTCGGTGGTGTCGTTGCCGGTCGCGATCTCGAAGATCGTGTTGCTGCCGCTCTCGCTGCGGTAGCGGATCATGGCGTTGTCGCCCGAGCCACCGAAGCGGTTGTTCTGGAAGGCGAAGCCGATCGGGTTGCTGCCCGGGCCCCCCATCACGGTCATCGCGTTGCTGTGAAGCTCGATCTCGTCGGTCGAGTCGTTCACCGCCGCAATTTGCAGGCGCGTGTTGCCGCTGCCGCCGTCCCGGATGTGGCGAATCCAGGCGGTGTCGCCCCCACCGAAGCGCGCCGGGAAGGTGATGCCGACCGGGTTGGCGCCCGGGCCGTTCAGCCGGATGAGCCCCGAGGAGTACAGCTCGAGCTCGTCGTCCGTGTCGTTGCCGATGCCAATCTGCAGCACCCGGTTGGTGCCGCTCTCGGCGTAGTAGCGAATCCAGGCGTCGTCGCTGCCCGACTGGTTGGGCCACACGATGCCGTTGTCGCCGGTCCCGAACGACGCGAACACTGGCTTGTAGCCGCCGCCCGCGTCCACGCAGCCGATGCAGGTGCCGCGCACCACCAGGTTGCGGCTGACGAGCAGGTCGCCGTTGCCGGCGATGGTCACGCCGCCCGACGCGTTGAGCACGATGTCGTCGTCGCCGTCGTTGGCGATGCCGATCTCGAGCCGCGTGTTCTCACCCGCCTCCTGGTAGTAGCGAATCCAGGCGTCGTCGCCGCCGCCGCCCCAGCGGTCGTTGGGAAACTCGAGGCCCAGCCGGCCCGCGCCGGGGCCGGCCAAGGTGACGCCGCCCGCGGCGTAGAGCTCGATGTCGTCGTCGGCGTCGTTGCCGGTGCCCAACTGGAGGGCCCGGTTGTCGCCGCCCTGGTTGACCCAGCGGAGCCAAGCGTAGTCGCCGCCGCCCGGGTCAGCGAAGGTCAGGCCCGCGCCGTCGCGCGCGGCGACGATCGTGCCGTTGAAGGTGGCGGTGTTCGCGACCGTGAGGTAGCGGCCGACCCGCAGGTCGCCCGAGCCCGCGACGTCGACGCCGCCGGCCGCGTTGAGGCGAATGTTGTCGTCCCCGTCGTTGAGGACGCCGATCTCGAGGACGGCGTTCTCTCCGGCCTCCTGCTGGTACTGAATCCAGGCGGTGTCACCGGAGCCACCGAAGGGGTTGGCCGGCCAGACGATGCCGCGGCTGCCGCCGCTGCCCGCGGTGGGCGTGATTGCGCCGGCGGTCATCGTGAGGTTGTCACGGATCGCGGTCGGGCCGTTCACGCGGAGCGCGCCGTTGCGAATCTCGAGGTCGGTGGTCTGGCCCGAGTACCACACCAGCGGGCCGCCGCCGCGCGAGGCGTCCTCGAGGTGCACGGTGCGGGTGCCGTCGAAGCGCCACGCGGCGTGCTTGACGCCGAAGTTGAGGAACTGAAAGCCGCTCTGCCCGGTGTTGCCGACGCGCATCAGCTCGCCGCGGGCCCAGAACTGGCTGGTGATGTCGGCCTGATCGGCGCGCGGCAGATCGCGCCGCAGGAACTGCTCGGACGAGAGGCCGTCGAGGCGGTCCGCGTCGAGGGCCTGCCCCTGCCGCAGGAACTGCTCGGAGGACACGCCGTCGAGGAAGTCTGCGTTCAGCGTGGTGCCGGGGCCGTCCACCTGGAGCACCTTGGCCAGCACCTGGGCCGGCGTGTCCGGGCTGCCTTGCTGGCCCTGCGCGCCC
>CALBMW010000561.1 GCA_937896275.1 uncultured Myxococcales bacterium | reverse complement strand
GCGCCCCGACCGTCGCCGCCCAAGCCCGCGCCTGCCGTCGCGGCGCCGAAGCTCGCCCCCGCCGTCGCGACGCCCCCCAACTAGCTCGGCACCCGATCCAGCGCGGGGCCGCGACTACCAGGCCCTCTCGAGGTGGCTACCGGGGTAGTAGTGCGTGAGGATCTGCGCGTGCGTCCGACCGGCGGCGGCCTGGCCCATCGCGCCGTGTTGGCACAGGCCCACGCCGTGTCCGAAGCCGGCGCCGCGAAAGACCCACGCCGCAGGATGATCGGCGGGCCCCTCGGGCGTCGCCAGCCACAGGCCGCTCCGCAGGCCACCGAGGAGCGTGCGATTGAGGTAGCTGCCCGAGACGACGACGCGCCCCGCGTCACCCAAGTACTCGACGTCCAGCGCCCGTCCGCTCACGCCGCGCCGCAGCGCGCGCACGGATCTCAGGGGGCCGACGGCGCCGAAGGGCGTCAGGCCCTGGCCGATCTGGGCGGCCGTGCGTCGCTTCGTCCAGCGAAACACCCCCGCCTTGTCGGCGGTGGCCGCGCACCAGGCGTCGGCCGGGGGGTGATCGATGAGCTCGGCCAAGGTCTCCGCGGTGACGGGCGTGAGCGCGGCGCCCGGCCGATCCTCGAGGCCCGGCAGCGCAGGGTGGGGGCCGCCACCCCACATGGCATCGAAGGATTCGGAGTGGCCCCCGCACGCGCTGCTGTAGACGGTGTCGACCAGGCCGTCCGCGTCGAAGAGCAGCTCACCGCGGGTCGCGCGCACGGCGGCGGTGGTGCGCGCGTTCGTGCGCGTGGCGCCCGTGTACACCTGACAGTGCGTCTCCGCGCACAGCAGGTAGGGATCGGCGCGGTGCCGGGTGCCCACCTTGGCCAGCAGCTGGCCGCGCGCCGCCACCGCCTGCGCCCGAAGCGCCGCCGCGGGCGCGCTCGGTGGGATCTCCGAGGGGACGACCCCCTCGAGCAGTCGCTCGGCCGACAGCAGGTTGGCGACGACCAGGCGCCCGTCGCGCCCCACCGTCAGGTACACGTCCCCCGCGTAGCTGCGCGCGGCACGCCCCTGGCGCGGCGTGCCGTGGCCCCACTCCAGATCGTCGAAGCTGACGGTCGCCTCGTCGAGCGGGCTCACCCACAGCAGATCGCGCGCCCTCACCTCGATGCCGCTCCGCGCCTCGCGCGCCACCAGCCAGCCCGTCGGAGGACGCGTGGGCTCCGCCACGAGCTCGTCGAGCACGTCGTCGCCGCCCGCCCGCAGCGCCGCGGCGTGGGCGCGCGCCGCGGCCTCGTCCGGGAGGGGGTCGGCGGCCACCGTCAGGATCCGCGTGTCCAAGGTCTTGCCGGCCAGTCCGAGCAGCGCCCCCGACTCGAAGACCTGCACGACGTGGCCGGCCGCCTCCCATCGAGCGCGCGCCGCGGCGACGTCCTCGAAGCGGCTCGCCGGCACCCGCGCGACCGCCACCCAGTAACGTGTCTGGCCCGGGGTCGCCTCCTCGAGGGTCACCACCCAGCGAGCCCGCGCCGGCGCGGTCACGCGCGCCCCCTCGTCGCCCCCCGGCAGGAGGGCCAGGCGCCCGCTCGACGCGAAGCTGACCTGGGTCTGGTGCTCGGTGAGCCGAACGCTCACCAAGGGCTCGCCCCTTCGATCGAACACCACCTGGTTGCTGGAGAGCGCCGCCAGCCGATCAGCGCGCGAGAGCACCTGCGCGGGCGCGGCGCGGGGTGAGAGCGCGCAGCACGCCAGGGCGACCGGGAGGAGGGCGCGAAGCATGGCCGCGCAGCCTACCACGCGGCGCATTCCTTTCTGCTATCGTGCGCGCCTCGCGGTGGAGGATCTTCCGATGCGTTGGACTCATGCGAAGGGCCGCGGGGCGGCCCTGATGCGGGCGACCTTGGCTCCGGCGACCCTGGCCCTGGCGGCCCTGGCGCTGTCGGGCTGCAATGACACCGGCGGCGGCGGCACGGTCATCCTGGGGGGCGGCGACGCCGGCGGCGGCCTGCGATCGGATGGCAGCGTCCTCCTCATCGAGGACGCCCAGGTGGGTGACGGCGGGGTCACCCCGACGCCCGACGCCGCGCCCCCGTCCGACGGCTCGGCGCCGGTGACCGACGCGGCCCCGATGGGTGAGTGCAGCGCCGGCCAGGTGCGCTGCGTCGAAGAGGGCCAGGCCTTCCGGCAGGTGTGCCGCGACGACCGTCGGTGGGCGGTGGAGCGCTGCGCCGACGACGAGCTGTGCGCCGACGGCCTGTGCGTGCCCAACCCCGGGGACTGTGTGGCGGGCGAGCGGGGCTGCCTGACCGCCGACACCCCGGGGATCTGCATGGGCGACGCCGGCTGGCAGGCCCAGGAGTCCTGCGGCGAGGGCCAGATCTGCAGCCAGGGCTTCTGCACCGGCCTGGCCTGCGCCGAGGCCGCCAGCAACAACAGCTACCTCGGCTGTGACTACATGGCCGTCGACCTGCCCAACGCCGCCTTCTCGCCGGGCGTCGACTCCACCCCCGACGCCCCGATCGGCGTCGTCGTGGCCAACCCCGACTTCGTCGAGACGGTCAGCGTGACCATCGACGGACCCAACGGCATGCCCGCCCAGCTGGTGGCCTCGCGCCGCATCGCCGTGCCCGCCGATCCCGAGATCCAGCGGCACTATCAGGCGACCACGGTGCACAGCGAGGTGCGCGACGCCGACGGCATGGTGGTCGCGATGGATCTGGCGCGCGCCGACGCGGTCGACGTGCCGCCCGGGGGCATCGCGACCTTCCTGCTGCCCAACGGCGGCGGACCGAGCATCGCGTCCCACGCTGGCCGCGAGGCCTACCGCGTCCGCACCGACCGGCCCGTCGCCGCCTATCAATTCAGCCCCTACTGCTGCAACTACAGCTTCAGCAACGACGCGAGCCTGCTCTTCCCGGTGACGGCGCTCGGCACCGACTACCGCTTCCTGGGCGTGCCCACCTTCGCCGGCGCCCTGGGCGCCTCGCACTTCCCCGGCTCGATGGTCGTGGTGGGCACCGAGGACGCCACGCAGGTCGACATCGCGCTGCCCCGCAACGGCAACATCACCAGCGATCCGGCCGGGCGGGTGCGCAACCAGAACGGGCGCGTCTCGGTGCGCCTCGACGCGCAGGAGGTGCTGGTGCTCAACACGGACAGCACCGGCTTCAACTTCGGCGCGCCGCCCAACGACCTCTCGGGCGCGCGGCTGACGTCGGACAAGCCCGTGGCGGTCTTCTCGGCGCACCACTGCACCAACTACCCCGAGCTGCTCGGGGCCTGCGACCACCTGCAGGAGCAGCTCTTCCCCACCGGGACGTGGGGGACGACCTATGTGCTGGTCCCGCCGCCCGAGCGGGGTCGCGACAGTCAGTTCGAGCTGATCTACTGGAAGATCCTCGCCCGGGACGCGGGCACGACCGTCACGCTGTCGGGGGCCTGGAACGAGATCGGCGCGCGCGGGCCCGGCTTCAGCGGCGTCCCCGATTGCGGCACCATGCTGGGCGCCGACCGGCGCAGCATCGTGCTGCAGGGCGAGGGCTTCTGCGAGTTCGGCACCCGGGAGCCGCTGCAGATCATCGCCGACGCGCCGATCATGGTGATGGGCATCATCTCGGGGCAGCAGGCCACCGGGCTGCCCGATCCCTTCAGCTCGCACGCGGGCGATCCGGCGATCTTCCTGGTGCCGCCCGATCAGCAGTACCGAAACGACTATGTCTTCCTCGTGCCGGACACCTACTTTGCCGACTACGTGACGGTGACCCTCGACGCCGACACCCAGCTGATGCTCGACGGAGAGCCCGTGGCCCTCGGAGACGTGCTCCCCATCCCCGGCAGCACGCGCGTCTTCAAGCACATCGCCGTGAGCGACGGGCCGCATCGCCTGCAGGCCAACCGCCCCTTCGGCATCCTCGTCGTCGCCTTCGATGACTTCGTGAGCTACGCCTTCACGGGCGGGCTCAACCTGCGCAAGCGCTGATGCGTTCGACGCGGGCGCTCCTGATCGGCCTCGCGCTGGCGGGCGTCGGCGGGTGTGAGGACGCCACCGGCGACGCGGCCACCGACGCGGGGCGCAGCCTCGGCGACGCCCACGTGCGCGTGCGCGACGCCCTGATCCTGTTGGACGCCCAGCGTGTCGCCGACGCCGCCGCCGAGGTGGCCGACGCCGAGAGCGCCGCGCCCGGTCCCGACGC
>CALBMW010000560.1 GCA_937896275.1 uncultured Myxococcales bacterium | reverse complement strand
GAGCGCCCGATCCCGCTCGCCGCTCACCAACCACATCGCCACCAGGACGCCCGCCACCAGCAGCCCGGTCAACGCCGTGGCCACCGGGTTGCGCCGCACGAAGCGCCTCAACAGCTCGACCGAGCTGTACTCGTAGACCTCCACCCGCGCGCCGCTGCGCCAGCGCTCGAGCTCATCGGCCAGCGCCACCGCGTCCGGGAAGCGCCCATCGGGCGCGTTCGCCAGCGCCTTCTCGATGATCGCCGCCAGCTCGGGCGGCGCCTCCGGGCAGGCCTCGCGCACCACCACCTCGGCGCCCTCGAGGGTGCGCACCATCCGCGCCATCCCAGTCGCGCCCGGCATCGCCGGCATGCCCGTCGCGATCTCGTAGAGGATGGCCCCCAGCGCCCACACGTCCGCCCGCGCGTCGAGCTTGTCGAGCTCACCCCGCGCCTGCTCCGGCGCCATATAGCCGGGCGTCCCCATCACCGTGCCCGCCGCGGTCTGCAGATCGTCGGGCAACCCGGCGGAGGTGGCCGCGGCGACGGCGTCGACAGGTGGCCCGTCCTCCTTCTCGCCCAGCGCCTCCTTCTCGCCCGGCGCCTCCTTCTCGCCCAGGACGCGCGCGATGCCCCAGTCCAGCACCACCGTCTCGCCGAACTGGCCCACCATGATGTTGTCGGGCTTGAGGTCCCGGTGAATCACCCCGTGCTGATGCGCGAAGCCGACCGCGAAGCACACGTCGACGACGTTTCGCACCAGGCCCAGGCGATCCTCCAGCCCCCGCGCGCGGCGCAATCGCGCGGCGAGCGTCTCGCCCCGCACGAGCGTCTGAGTGGCGTACAGCGTGCCGTTGGCCCGCCGCCCCAGCTCGTGCACCGAGACGATGCCCGGGTGTTCGAGGCGTGCGGTGAGCCGCGCCTCGCGCACGAAGCGTCCCTCGCCGAAGTTGCCCGGGAGCAACTGCTTGAAGGCCACGCTGCGGTCGAGGAAGGCGTCCTCGGCGAGATGCACCGCCGACTGCCCCCCGCGCCCGAGGAGCTGCCGCAAGATGTACCGATCGGGCGCCTCGCCCAGCATCGGCGCCCCCTGCAGCGCCCCCTGCAGCGCCCCCTGCAGCGTCGCGTCGAGCGTCGCGTCCAGCGACCCGTCGGGCGAGCCGTCGGGCGTGTCGGCCTCGGTGCGCACGTAGGTGTCGTCGGGCGGCTCGCCGGACGACGGGGACTCGGCCATGTCGGGCTCCCGATCAGTCCTTCGAACACTGCGCCGCCCGCGCCGAAGGGTCAACCGACCCCCTTGACCGGTCGCCGCGGCCCGACACTCCCCGTCCGGAATACCCCCCCCGAGACCCCGGTTGACACGCGCCGGCGGCTGCATAAGGTTGCGCCACCGCGTACCAGGTTCAGGAGGAGTGCGGCGTGCAGAGCGACGTCCGGGTGATCAACGATCTCGTCCGCCAAGAGAGCGTCTTCGTCGACGAGGTCATCGCCGAGGTGGACAAGGTGATCGTCGGTCAACGCCACATGATCGAGCGGGTCATGCTCGGCATGCTCACCGGCGGCCACGTGCTGCTCGAGGGCGTGCCCGGCCTGGCCAAGACGCTGACCGTCACCACGCTGGCCGCCACGATGAAGGCCAAGTTCCAGCGCATCCAGTTCACGCCCGATCTGTTGCCCGCGGACCTGCTCGGCACGCTGATCTACAATCCGCAGAGCGGCGAGTTCACCCCCAAGAAGGGCCCGATCTTCGCCAACATCATCCTCGCGGACGAGATCAACCGGGCGCCGGCCAAGGTGCAGAGCGCGCTGCTCGAGGCCATGCAAGAGAAGCAGGTCACGATCGGCGACACCACCTACCCGCTCGACGCGCCGTTCATCGTCATGGCCACCCAGAACCCGATCGACCAGGAGGGCACCTACCCGCTGCCCGAGGCCCAGGTCGACCGCTTCATGCTGCTCGTGAAGGTGGGCTATCCCACCCGAGACGATGAGCGCGAGATCATCCGCCGTCAGCTCGATCCCGCGCCGCCCGACATCCGCCCGGTGATGACGCCGCAGCGCATCCACGACGCGCGCAAGGTCGTCAGCGAGATCTACGTCGACGAGAAGGTCAAGGAGTACATCCTCGACATCGTCTTCGCCACGCGCCATCCGGGCAACGTGAAGGGGCTCGAGAAGTTCGACCGGTTGATCGAGTATGGCGCCAGCCCCCGCGCCAGCATCTGGCTGGCCCGCGCCGCCCGTGCCCACGCCTTCATGAAGCGGCGCGGCTACGTCATCCCCGAGGACATCAAGGCGGTGGCCGCCGACATCCTGCGCCACCGCGTGATCCCCACCTACGAAGCCGAAGCCGAGGAGATGACCAGCGACGACCTCGTCGCGCGCATCCTCGAGGTCGTCGAGGTGCCCTGAGCGCCGAACGGAGATCGCCCCCGTGTCAGGCAAAGAGACCGGTTTCTGAACCTGAACCTCTCTGAACCAGGTTTCCCCCGAACGATGGCTTGCTGAACCAATGGCCGAGCTGAGCCGCGAACTGCTGGCGGAGATTCGCCGCATCGAGATCGTCACCCGCCGGCTGGTCAACCAGCAGATGGCGGGGCAGTACCACTCGGTGTTCAAGGGACGGGGCATGTCCTTCGACGAAGTGCGCCCCTACGCCGCGGGCGACGATCCGCGCACCATCGACTGGAACGTCACCGCCCGCACCGGCGAACCCTACGTCAAGACCTACGTCGAGGAGCGCGAGCTCACCGTCCTGGTCGTCGTCGACATGAGCGGCTCGATGGCCTTTGGCACCAAGAAGCGCGAGAAGCGCTGGGTGGCCGCCCAGTTGGCCGCGATGATGGCGTTCTCGGCCATCAAGAACGGCGACCGCGTGGGGCTGGTGGCCTTCACCGACACGGTCGAGCGCTACGTCCCGCCCAAGAAGGGGCGAAAGCACGTCTTGCGCATCATCGACGAGATCCTGGGCTTCGACCCGGTGGGCAAGGGCACGGACCTCGGCGGCGCCCTCGAGTTCGTGGGGCGCGTGCAGCGGCGCAAGGCCGTGGTGTTCCTCATCTCGGACTTCCTCGACTCGGGCTACGAGCGCGCGCTGCACGTCACGGCGCGCCGCCACGATCTGGTCCCCCTCACCGTCCACGACCCGGCCGAGCGCGAGCTGCCCGATTTGGGCATCGTGATGCTCGAGGACGCCGAGACGGGCGCGATCCAGGCGATGGACTGGGGCTCGGCGCCCGTGCGCGCGCGCTTCGCCGCCCAGCACGACCGCACCGCCGCTGCGCAGCTTCAGGACTTCCGCCGCTACAACGTGAACCCGATCCGCGTCGCGACGAACGCCACGGACTATGCGGCGCCGCTGGTCAACTACTTCCGTATCCGGGCGCGGCGCGGATGAGCGCCGGCGTCCTCGCCTTCGTCGGCCTGCTGCTGGCCGCCCCGGACGCGGGGCCGCTCGTATCCCCCGACGCCGCCACCGGCGCGGTCATGGCCCCGGCCGACGGATCGCCCGCGGCGCCTCCGCCCGGTCCGCCCCCGCCCAAGGGCCCGCCGCCCGCCGCCCGCATGACCTGCGCCCCGAGCCCTGTCCGCGTCGGCGAGCCGCTCGTGTGCACCATCGATGTGCTGCACCGCAAAGAGGTCACCGTCGCTCTCACCGCACCCGCCGGCGCCGAGCCGGAGCCCGCCGGACCAGCCATCGACGCGCCCGGCGGCCAACTGCAGAGCGTCCGCCGGTTCTCGATTCGCCCCTTGGGCCTGCGTGACGTCCGCGTCGCTGGCGTGAGGCTGGTGTGGACCGAGTCGACCGGCGGCCAGGCCACCCTCGACGTCCCCCCGCAGCGCATCAAGGTCAAGTCGATGCTGCAGGGCGAGGCCGATCCCCGGTTTCGCACCTTCGCCGAGCCGCAAGTGGACGCGGACGCCTTCTGGGCGGCCCACGGCCCCCTGCCCTACCGCAAGACCAACTGGCCTGCGGTCATCGCGGCGCTCGTCATCCTCGGCGTCGGCGTCGGCGTCGGCGTCGGCGTCCTGGTCAAGCGCTGGCTGGACGCGCGTCGGCCCAGGATCGAGGTGCTGGTCGACCCGCGCCCCGCGCATGTCATCGCGCTCGAGGCGCTCGATCGCTTGGAGCGCGACGATCTGCCCGGCCAGGGCGAGGTGATGCGGTACTACGTCCGCCTCTCGGAGGTCGTGCGC
>CALBMW010000559.1 GCA_937896275.1 uncultured Myxococcales bacterium | reverse complement strand
ACCCCGCACCGGTCCTGCCGCCCCCCGTGAACCCCGCGCCCGAGGCGCCGCCGGCGCAGCCGCCGGACGATGAGCAGGCCTGCGGTGACACCCGCATCCAGTCGAAGATCTACAACGGCACGGCCCAGCCCACCTATCTGCCGATGACGCCCGGCCAGGTGATGGCGGTGGGCAGCTTCAACGGCTGCAGTGGCCTGCTCATCGCCCCCCGTTGGGTCCTCAGCGCCACCCACTGCGGCCACCGCCGCGGCGCCGAGTTCTGCATCGACCGCGCGGCGCGCAACCCGCAGGTGTGCCTGAACGCGATCCGCGTGGTGGACAACCCGAACGGCGACATGACCCTGCTCGAGCTCGACGGGGACGCCACGCTGGCCCTGCCGGGCGTCGAGCCGGTGCCCATCCTCACCGAGCGCATGGACGGCGGCTGGCTAGGCCGCACGGCCGAGGCGGCCGGCTATGGACAGCAAGAGGACGGCGGCTTCAACGAGCGCGAGTTCACGGCCGAGCCGATCGCCGATCTGAGCAACGGCATCATCACCATCGATGGGCAGGGGCGCCGTGGGGTGTGCTTCGGCGACTCGGGCGGGCCGGTGATGGTCGTCGCGAGCGACGGCTCGGTGCGCGTGGCGGGCACGCTGAGCAACGGTGACGGCAACTGCGTGGGCCGCGACAACTTCACGCGCACCGACGTTCACCAGGGCTGGATCGAGGGCTACACCGGCCCCACCGTGTTGGACGGCGGCGGCTGTGGCCAGACCGACGCGGCGGGGCGCTGCATGGGTACCCAGGCGCTGTGGTGCGAGGGCGACGTGCTCCGCACGGAGACCTGCGCGGCCGGCACGACCTGCGGTTTCGACGCGGCGGCGCGCGGCTTTCGATGTGTCGCCGGCCCCGATCCTTGCGGCGGTCTCGACGCGGCGGGCCGCTGTGAGGGCGGGGTCGCGCGCTGGTGCGAGGACGGCGCGCAGAAGGCCCGCGACTGTGCCGCGTGCGGCGAGGCCTGCGTCGAGTCGCCGGGGCAGGGAGGCGCCGACTGCCGGGCCGATCCTTGCGCCGATCTCGACTACCTGGGTCGCTGCGACGGCACCGAGGCGCAGTGGTGCGACGCCGGCGTCTACAAGACCGAGGATTGCGCGGGGCGCGGCCTCAGCTGCGGTTGGGTGGATGGTCGGGTTGGCTACTTCTGTCACTAGGGCAGGGGCGGATAGGCCAGAGACCCTAGAGCGTCGCGACCAGACGGCGCGCCTCGTCGCGACGCGGCCAGGCGTCGGGCGAGACGAGGGCGGGAGACAAGGCCAGGCCCGCCTTGAGCGTGCGCCGGACCGCGCCGCTGCTCGACTCGGCCAGGGCGATGAGCGCGGACGCCGCCTTGAAGTCGTGGGCGTTGGCGGCGCTGGCGCAGATGCGCTCGCGAGCGCGCGCGGCGAAGCCCGGCAGGCCGGCGACCACGCGCCCGCGCGTGAGGCGCTCGAGGCGCGAGCCGGGCGCGAAGGGGGCGTCGCGTGGCAGATCCGCGGCCGGGGGCGCGATCTGCAGGACGCTGGGTCCCGGCGGCAGGGCGGACCACAGATCGACCATCCAATGCGCGGCGCCGCGCAGCACGCGCCACCGCGAGACGTCGTTGGGACTGTCGTCCCAGGCGAAGCGGAGCGCGTCGAGCAGGCTGAGGCCATGAACGCCCATGCCGGTGGGCGCGGCGTCCGCCAGGGCGCCGTCCACCGCCAGAAGGCTCAGCGCGTCCCACGCGGTGCTGGGGCCGACGCCCGAGGCGAGCAGATCGGCGAACACCTCGACCGGGGCCGCGCCCGGCGATCGCAGGGCCTCGAGCAACGCAGGCAGGGCGGCGGGATCGGGCGGCGCCTGGGTCCAGCCCGCCGGGAGCGTCAGCGCGGACTCCGGCGGCGGGCTCGCCTCGCTCGTCGCCAGCCGGCGCGCCATCGACCGCACCACGAAGGGGGCGTAGTCGTGACCGAAGACGCGCAGCGATCGCAGGCACTGCGCCACGAAGATGGCCCGGTGCGGATCGGCGCCCACCGCCGCCGAGGCCAGCGTGAGCGCGCGCCCCACGCCGTCGACCCCAACAACGGTGAGCGCCGCCAGCGCCGACCGCTCGGCCGCGTCCGGATCGCGCGCGGCCAGCGCGTCGACCAGCGGCGGCGCGGCCCCCCTGCGGAGCGGCTCGATGGGATCCTTGCGCGTCCAGGTGCACGTGTTCTCGGCGGCCCAGAGGAGTGAGATCAGGCGGTCCGACCGGCGGACCGGCGGCGCGGTGAGCCTGCGCAGCGCATCGATCACCATGATCATGTGCACGTCGCCTCGATCGCTCGCGTGCACGAAGGGCGCGTGGAAGAGGGCCGACAACAGCTCGGTCGGGCGCAGGCCCGCCTTCAACAGCGCGGTCGCGCGCGCCAGGACCCCCTCGACGTCGCCCAGGACGATCGTCGCGATGGCGCCGGCGACGGCGTCCGGCCGGGTGCCCCCCGCGGGGAGCGCCAGGGCGGTCAGGCCACCCGCGGTGAGCCCCACGAAGCGCCGTCGGGTGAAGCGGCTCATGACCGCGCATCCATCGCGCGGAGCCGCAGGTGCAGGTGGTTCGGCATGTCGGCGCTCCCACGGTCGGCGGTCATCGTCCCACGCGATGATGCCACATCGGATCGGCGCACGGGTCGCGCTGTCAGGTGGGCCGTGGTCCACCGCGACCCGCGCCGCGACGGGTGCGACGCGACGTGCCGACCTGGGCTTCCGCTGCGCCCGAGGGCGGCACGAGGCGCTCCCGCCGCGGGTCCGGGGTGCCAAGGCGCACCCGCTCTGCTAAGACCATCCCGGTCGAAGAACGAGGAGCGCACCATGGGCAAGCTCGAGATCCAGGAGGGCCTGCGCGAGGCCTACGCCGATGTCTACACGCCCGCCGCGCTGGCGGCGATCGAGGCTCTGCTCCCCTTCGAGGCGGAGCGCCGGGCGCTGATGGCGCGCCGCACCGAGCGTCGCCGCGAGCGCGCGCGGGCGCGCCAGCGAATCGCCTTCCTCGACCCCTCGACGCTCATCGGGCGGGCTGGCCTGACCGCGGCCGACGCCCGCGCGGGCCGCTTCGAAGGCGGTGAGATTCCTCATGATTTGAAGCGCCAGTGGATTCAGGGCACCGGCCCCGCGACCCGCCCGCGCGCCACGGTGGAGCAGGGGCTGCGCAACGTCGCCTATGCCCTGCTCTCGGGCGCCGACGGGTGGATGTTCGACGGCGAGGACGCCCTGGGTCAGCTGGGCACGATGTCGCTCGACAACCAGCGCAACCTGCGGCTGGCCTTCGCGCGCGATCCGGTCTTCCTGAAGGTCGCAGAGAGCGTGGCGGCCGACATGAACCGCTGGGCCGAGGGCTTCTTCGGGCGCCCCATCATCGAGGACTGGCGGGCCCAACTCGACGTCACGACGCGCATCTTCCGCGCTCGCGGTCTGCACCTGGCCGACCGCCACGTTCGCCTGGTGGACGGCACCGAGCTGTCGGCCTCCATCGTCGACGCGGCGCTCTACCTGTCGCACAACCACGCGCAGCTCAGGGCCGACGGCCGCTCGCTGGTGCTCTACCTGCCCAAGATCGAGACCTGCCACGAGGCCGCGCTCTGGAATGACATCATCAGCGCGCTCGAGGCGCACCTCGGCCTGCCGATCGGCACCGTGAAGGCCTACGTGCTGGTGGAGCGGGTCGAGGCCAGCTTCCAACTCATGGAGATCCGCGCGGCCCTCGGCGAGCACTTCGTCGGCTACAACACGGGCCGCTGGGACTACATCAACAGCGTGTCGGACGCGATGGCCTGGGAGCCTGGCTTCCACAACCCCAACATCGACGCGATCGGCATGACCTTCGGCTACATGCGCAATTACGAGGATCGCGTGCGGCGCGCGGTCAACACACCCGACGCGCACGGTCATCGCGCCCTGTGGCAGGGCGGCATGGAGCCCAACATCCCGGTCGGATCGCCCGAGGGGGTCGCGGTGGGCATGAAGCGCGCCGTGGCGGGCGGCCGGCGCGAGCAGCAGGCGGGCGCGAGCGGCAAGTGGGTCGCGCACTGGAAGATGGTGCACATCGTCCGCCCCGTCTGGGCCGAGGTGGGCGACGACAATCAATTGGGCCGCGACTTCCCGCCCTTGACCTACACCGAGGCCGACGCCGATGGACTGTTCCTGCTCGAGCCCGCCCCGCGCACCATCGCCGGCGCCCGAGACCTGCTGAGCGTCGCGCTGCAATACGGCAACGCCTTCCTGCAGGGCTTCCAGGCCGCCGCGCTGAAGCCCGCCGACCACTTCGGCGACGATGACGTGCTGTACCTCATGGAGGACATGGCCACCGGCGAGATCCGGGTGAGCATCCTCTGGGAGTGGGTGCACAAGGGCGCCCCGCTGACCGCCGACGACGCGTCCATGAGCGT
>CALBMW010000558.1 GCA_937896275.1 uncultured Myxococcales bacterium | reverse complement strand
GGTGGGGAGGCCGCGTCGGGGGCCGGCGCCTCGCCGCGCACACACGCGCCACCCCCGCCCTGCAGGCCCGCGCAGCCCGAGCCCGCGGGGCAGTCGGCGTCGCCCGAGCAGGCCTGCGAGCAGAAGGCGCTGTCGCCGTCGCTGATGCACAGCCCCGCCGCGCAGTCCGGGCTGCCGTCGCAGGCCTCACCGAAGCCCGCGTTGCCAGGCGCCGGGGCCGAGGCGTCGGGCAGGCAGATGTTGGCCTGCTGGCCGTTGGTGAACTGCACCGACTCACAGGCCCACGCGGCGGGGCAGGCCCCCGCGCACTCTCGCGTGCAGAAGCTGTCGCCCTCGGGAGTGCCCACGCAGAAGGCGCCCGCCGCACACTCGCCCTGGGGATCGCAGGGATCGCCCACGTCGCCGTTGCCGCCGCCCCCGTCCACGCAGACGCCGCCGGCGCAGATCTGCCCGGCGCCGCACTGCGCGTCCCCGTTGCAGGCCGGCGCGGCCCCCGACGGGTAGAGGGCGCAGCCGCCCTGGATGTCGTCCGCGTCCAGGCTGCGCGACCCGGTCCCGCCCAGGTACACGGCGTACATGGTGGCGCGCTGGGAGGGGGAGTGGTTCAGCCCGAGTTGGTGGCCCACCTCATGGGTGATGATCGACTGCGCGTCGACCTCGCTGTTGCGTCGTGGCGTGGTGGTCCAGTCGTGGTCGATGCCGTTGAACAGGATGTCGCCGTCGATGGCGTCCTGCCCCGAGTAGACGCTGAGGGTGACGCCGATGGTCGAGCTGCCGCCGAGCTCGCGCGGGCGTTGGTTGCGGTCGTAGATCCAGATGAGGGTGTTGGTCTGATCTTGCGCATCCCAGGTGCTGTTGGTCTCGGGCAGCGCCTGCCGCCGAAAGGACGTGCAGGCGGGGGCCTCCCAGCTGTCGTAGGCCCCCTCGACCACCGCGACGGTGGTGTCGTGGCCCAGCTCGGTCGAGCTCTGCGTGTTGACCTCGTAGCGCACCGGCAGGCGCCGCCACTTGAAGCCGCTGAGGACGTAGGCATGGGCCGCGGTGGCGGCGAGCAAGGCGCCGAGGGCGACCGCGCCGGCGAGCCCGCGCCTCATGGCGTCACAGTGGCAGGCTCGGCCGGCGGCGCGCTGACGCCGAGGGCGGCGACGAGGTCGGTGAGCGTCTCGATCGGGGCACCCTGGCTCACGGGGACCGGGCCCACCTGATAGAACGCCAGGCCCGAGAGATCGCGGTGCACGCGCGGAGGGCCGTCGCCCCGCTCCACCTGCCAGACGCCCTGCGCCATCGCCACCACGTAGGCCAGGCCCGCGGCGCCGTCGACGTCGAGGAAGGCCACCACCTCGTCCCCGGGCTCGAGCCGGGCGTTGCCCAGGACGCGCAGCGTGTAGCCCTCGAGGGTGCCGCCGAGCTGCTGCACGGTGAGCGTCTCGGGGCCGCTGCCGCGCAGGTAGGTCAGCACCCGCAGGGTGGCTCGCGTGCGGATCTCGCCGTGCGGGCCGCGCTCGGGGACCACCCGCCGGTCGACGACGCGCGCGTGGACGACGTGGCTGGCCTCGTCCGCGAGCGCCTCGATGGGCGCCCGGACGGCCACCGTCGCGCCGGCGAACGCCGGGAGCAACAGGGCCAAGGCCATGAAAAGAAACAAGAAACTTCGCGACTGGGGCATGAACGCTCCTCCCTCGAAGGGCTGGGTCACGGGGCGCCGCGGGCGCTGCAAGATCGACGCCGTAAGAATCCCGACGCCCGGCTCGGCCCGCGCGGCCGCGGCGCGCTATGGTGGCCGCCATGAGCGCGCGTCACGACGTCCTGATCGCCCCCGCCGACGGCGGCTACTCACTGCCCGACGGGCTGGTGCGGACCTGGTTGCTGCAGCTGCACCGCCGCGGGATCGTCGAGCCCGACGGCGAGGCCCTCGCCCGCACCTGGGTCGAGATCTACCTGAAGCCCGGCAACTACGCCCACTCGCCCTTCGTCGAAGGCACGGCGCCCGAGGGGCCGGCCTTCAAAGAGGCCGTGTTCCACTTCGCCGAGGCGCCCGAGCCCCTGCCCGGCCACCCCGAGTCGAGCGCCCACTTCTGGCTGCTGCTGCGCGGCGCCGCCTTCGAGGACGTGCTGGGCGACTTCAAGCAGCGCTTCGGCGAGCTGCTGCACTGCCGCGCACGCGCCCTGACGTGCGAGCACGAGGGGGTGCCGCCGCGGCGCGAGGTGCCGCCCGACGAGGTGCGCCCCGCCGCCCCACGGCGCACCGCACCGGGCGGCGCCGTGGGCACGCGGGTCGAGGAGTTCTGATCGCCCCCTGGGGAGCTCTCCCCACAGCGCTCAGCGATCGATCGGCACCGGCTTGAGCCGCCAGATGTCCCGGGCATACTCACCGATGGTCCGATCGCTCGAGAAGCGCCCGGTGTTCGCGATGTTGCGCACCACCCGCTCGTTCCAGGCCGGAGGGCTCGCGAAGAGCTCGGACGCCTCCTCCTGGCGCGTCAGGTAGGCGTCGAAGTCGGCGCACAGCATGTAGGGATCGTGGGTGCGCAGCCTGTGAACCACGTCGGCGTAGCGTCGCGGCTCGCCGGGGCTGAAGAAGCCGCTCTCGATGAGGTCGAGGACGCGCTGCAGCGTCGGCGAGTGGGCGATGAAGTCGGCGGGGCGGTAGCCGCCGGCGCGCAGGCGCACGACCTGATCGGCGGTCAGCCCGAAGAGGAAGAAGTTCTCGGCGCCCACGGCCTCGCGGATCTCGATGTTGGCGCCGTCGAGCGTACCCATCGTCAGCGCGCCGTTCATGGCGAACTTCATGTTGCCGGTGCCGCTGGCCTCCTTGCCGGCGGTCGAGATCTGCTCCGACAGATCGGTGGCGGGGATGATGCGCTCGGCCAGCGAGACGCCGTAGTTGGCGAGGAAGATCAGGCGCAGGCGTCCCCGGATGGCGGGATCGTTGTCGACGGTCTCGGCCACGTCGTTGATGAGGCGGATGTGCTCCTTGGCCACCGCGTAGCCGGGCGCGGCCTTGCCGCCGAAGATGACCGTGCGCGGCACGATGTCGGCATCGGGATCGTCCTTGAGGCGCAGGTAGAGCGACACCACGTGCAGCAGGCTCAGCAGCTGCCGCTTGTACTCGTGGATGCGCTTCACCTGCACGTCGAACATCGAGCGCGGATCCACCTTCACGCCGTTGCGATCGGCGA
>CALBMW010000557.1 GCA_937896275.1 uncultured Myxococcales bacterium | reverse complement strand
GGCCCTGGCACCCGGAGGGCGGGCCCCCGCGGCGAAATCCTGAGCCTGACCGGTGGAAAGTTGAGGAACGCCGGCGTCGCGACGCGCCTCGATCGACGGTGCGCGCGGCCGCCCGGCTCAGGCACGCCGTTCGCCATGCTGGCACGTCGTTTGGCACGTCGTTTGGCACGTCGTTTGCCAATGCGTTGGGCGGCCAGCGGCACCGCGCTCGTCGGCCCGCAACACCGCGCCGCACCAGGGGGACTCATGCGCCTGACACTCACCGGACTCGTGGCTTCGATCGCCGCCTTCGCCCCCGCCGCCGCGCTCGCGTGCGGTGGCTTCTTCTGCAGCGCCACGCCCGTCGATCAGCAGGCCGAGCGCATCATCTTCGTCGACCACGGCGACGGGCAGATCACCAGCTACGTCGAGATCGCCTACCAGGGCGAGCCGGACGCCTTCGCGTGGGTGGTGCCGGTGCCCTCGGTGCCCGAGCTCGACGTGTGGAACGGGCGCGCCTTCGGGGCCCTCGATCTGGCGACGCAGCCCACCTTCGAGGTGCCGTGGGGGTGCTTCGCCGAGGCGGACGGCGACAGCGCGCCCCAAGCGGGCGGTCAGGATCCCTCGCCGCCGCCGGGGGGCGTGGACGTGCTCGCGCAGGAGCGCGTGGGGCCCTTCGACACGGCCACCATCCAGTCCCAGGATCCCCGGGCGCTCGTCGAGTGGCTGCGGGAGAACGGCTACCGCATCGTGCCCGAGATGGAGCCCTTCGTGGCGCTCTACACCGCTGAGGGCATGAAGTTCCTTGCGATGAAGCTGGCCCCTGGCGAGGACACGGACGCCATCCAGCCGATCAAGATGACCTACGCCGGGGCCGCGCCGGCGGTGCCCCTGCGGCTGACCTCGGTGGCGGCGCAGCTGGAGATGGGCGTCAAGGTGTGGGTGCTCAGCGACCGACGCTTCGGGGCGGTCAACACGCCCAACCTGCTGGTCGACGACGCCGATCTGCGCTTCGACCCCTGGAACTACACCACCAACTACCTGCCGCTCGTCGCGCGCATGGTGGACGCCGAGGGCGGCAAGGGCTTCGTGACCGAGTTGGCCACGCCGACGCACGATCTGGCGCTGCAGGTGCGCGAGAGCTTCGTGCCCGACCGCGTGGGGCAGGAGGGCATCGACGCCCGGGACGCGCTGGCCGATCTGCTCGACTCCAAGCCTTACATCACGCGCCTCTACACCCGCGTCTCGCCCGAGGAGATGGACCTCGATCCGGTCTTCGGCGCGGTCGACGGCGACGACGTGTCGAATCACCACGTGGTGCCCGCCGAGGACGGCCAGGACGCCTGCTCGCCGCCCGCCCAGGCCTACGACCCCTGTGACTTCGCGGCCTGCGGCGCCGGCGGCACCTGCGTCGCGGCCGAGCTCGACGATGGGACGCCCATGCCGGCCTGCGCCTGCGCCGAGGGCACGGTGGCGCGCGCCGCCAACGACCAGGGCAGCCGAAACGGCGCCGCGGTGGCGTGCGGCGACGCGCGCCTCAACTTCACCGCCGAGGGTCTGTCCGGCGGCGACGCGGCGGTGGCCTTCCCGACGGCCTGCGAGGGCAACCCCTGTGGCGACGACGGCGAGTGCGTGACGCT
>CALBMW010000556.1 GCA_937896275.1 uncultured Myxococcales bacterium | reverse complement strand
GGCCGCCAGCGCCTCGGCGAAGGACCGCACGCGTGGCAGATCGAGGCCGTCGAGGCGGCCGGCCGGGCCCGCGAGCCAGCCCGCGGACAGGGCCTTGCGGAGGGGGGCGACCGCCGCCTGCATGCGCTGATAGCCCACCCGGAAGGTGACCGCCATCGGCGTCGAGCCCAGCACCTCGGCGTCCGCGCGGGCGTCGGCGCCGGGCCCCGCCAGGCGATCGAGGCCCAGCACCAGGCCGGCGCGCACCCGCTTCAGCACCGCCTCCTGTGCCTCGAGGTCCCACAGCTCCACGCGATCGGCCGAGAGCGCCATGTTGGAGGCGTAGGCGAGGCTGGCCCGTGCCGGCTCGCGGTCGTCGGCGTCCATGACGTCGAAGGCTGCGGCCAATCGGGCCTCGGCGTCCACCACCGGGGCGACGAACCGGGACGCGGCGCGCACCTGGTCCGAGGCACCGGTCTGCTCGCTGTTCAGCGGCGGGGGCGGCGCATAGATCGCCAAGGCCTCGACCGGATCGACGTACCCGCGATCGGCCATCCGCCCCGAGCGCCACCGGAACGCGTCCTCCTCGAGCACGCTGTCCAGCGCGGCCTCGGCGAACACGAGCAGGTTGATGCAGAAGGCCGGATCGTCACGCATCAGCATGTCGAGGAACAGCTTCACCGGCATGTCGCGCTCCGCCGACTCGGGGAAGCAGACGCACAGCCGCCCATCGGGGGTCACGACGTGCTCCACGTCGGGCGGATCGAAGTCCTCGGGATCGTCCAGGGTCTGGACACGCACCGAGCGACGGACGATCCAGTTGAGCAGCGCGTCGTCCACCTCCAGCAGGCGGCGATACATCACGAGGGGGCCGGCGTGCATCAGGGCGCCGAGCCAGGGATCGAGCCGCTCGGTGGTGGGGCGGTCGCCCTCCCAGATCTCGGCGTCGAGGATGCCCCGCACCTGCTCGCCGCTGGCCAGCGCGAGCAACTCGGGCGCGTCCGCGAGGCCGATTTGGCGCACGTAGAGGTGAAGATCCTCGACCGGAAGCCGCGAGACGAGGCGCCCGGCGTCGTGAGGCGACAGCAGCGCGTCGAGCAGCGCGCGCCCCGACCGCGCGTGCTGCAACTCGGCGCGCCACGCCCCCAGATCGGTCGGGCCCCGCCGCTGTGGGCTGGGGGGGGAGCCCTCGGACGGCGGCTCTGTCACGGGCGGGCCTCCAGCACGCGCCGCCAGACCCGAGGCGCCTGTTGCCGGAGCCAGGCCGAACGCTCGTCGAGAGCGTCCTCGGCGAGCCCCGCCTCGGCGATCGCCGCCGTCAGATCGGCCACCACCTTCTTGCGGCCGCGGAAGTGAACCCGGGCCCAGCCGTCGAGCAGGACGGGCCGCTTGTCGACGGTCAGCAGCCGTCCCCACACGATCTCGAGGGGATCGAGCGCATCCGCCAGCACCGCGTCCGCCACCCAGCGCTCCGTGCCCACGAGGCGGTCCTTCAGGCGAAGGCCCTTGCCGCGCTTGCACTCGGTCACCTCGTGCAGGCTGGCGAAGCTCATCGCCAGCGCGCCGCGCAGCTGCGTCAGCTCCGCGCTCGACGGCCCCTCGCCGATCTCGGCGGCGACGACGGCCGAGTCGCCCTCGGCACCCGGACGATCGAAGAGCGCGTGCTGCATGAAGCCCGCGTCACGCCATGGATCATCCGGGGTCGCGTCGCCGAACCAGTCGGCGCGCGCCTGCTCGTCGTCGCCCAACTTTCGCCGCGCGTCGTCGCACAGCGCGCGCGCATGGAAGCTGACCCACTCGGCCAGCGTCTTGAGGCTCTTCTCCTCGCGGGCGCGATCCTCGTCCGCCGCTTGGTGGCACCGCTTGTACTTGTCGCCGCTGCCGCACCAGCAGGGGTCGTTGCGTCCGATCTTCACCGCTCGTCCCCTTATGCTCTCGTTCGTGTCGGGCCGCCGCGCCAAGCGCCGCCGAGGTTGCCCACGCGGCGACTCGGTCGCACCTCAGAGGCGAAGCGTCAGTGCCAGCCCCAAGCGCTCATCGCCGTCGCGATGGCGAACCTCGATGTCGATCTCGATCTGGGCCGTGATGTCGAAGCCGGCGCTGAAGGCGGCCAGCAGGCCCAGCTGGGCGTCCTCGGCGCCGCCGTCCACGTCGATGAAGGTGGTGGCCAGCCCCACCGCCGCCGCCGCGTGCAGGGTGCGCGGGCCGGACACCGCGAAGTGGTGAGACGCCAGGAGTTGCGGATCCACGCCCGCCAGGAAGACGTCACCCGTCTTGAGCACCGAGCCGAAGGCGGCCCCGGCGAGGTCGGCCACGCCGCCCGTGTCCTGGGCGCGGAGGAAGCGAAACCGGCCGCCGGCCTCGACCTCGAAGCCCGACTCGTCGTCCCGCGCGACCCACCCGCCCCGCAGCGCGGCGTCGAGATCGGGCAGCAGCCCGATTCGCCCCGAGGCACCGATCTGCCACGTTCCGGAGCCGGCCGCGGCGGTCGCCGCGACCTCGACGGTCTGGGGGTCCAGCGGGCGTGCGTGGTCAAAGCCCAGGACCGCGACCGCGCCGGCCGGTGCCGCCACGAACTGCACCGCCCAGACGATGATGAGGGGTAGGAGGTGCTTCACCGGGCGAGCCAACGCAGCCAGTCGAAAGGGGGCGGAGGCTAGCAACTCCGCCCGCCCGGGAGCAACCGTTTCAGGCAGCGTCGCGATCGTAGAAGGTGATGCGCGTCACGCCCGCTGCGGTCGTCACGCGGCAACGTCCGAAGAACTCGGACAAGCTGAGGCCGAGTCGGCCCCGGTTCAGGTACCAGTAGTTCAGCGCCCGGCGCTTGGCCTGACGCGGCTCACGCCCGTCGAATTGGGTCTGCATCTCCGCAACCTCGTCCGAACGACGCTCGAAGCGTCGGTAACGGGATCACGTCGAGCCGGTCTCGCTGGCGGTGCCACCGTGCGTGGCGAACGTAGTGCGGGGCCGACCCGGCCGTCGAGCGACCGGGTCTCAGGGAACCGATCACTCAGCGATGGCGATCCGCGGTGACTGGGGACTCGGCGGTTCTTCGCCGGTCTCGCTCGGTTCCATTTTTCCCATCCTGGGCTCGAAGGAGCCCTTCCGTTCGTGCGTTCGCATCTTGATCCCCGGGACCTCTGCCGTCAAGGGGCACGTCTGCCAGCCGCGCCGAGCCTGCCGGGCGATGGCGCGCGCGCCCGCGCCGCACTGCTGGCGTGCGTACCGGAGCCAGCCACGGCCAGCGCCCATCGGCTGGGCGCGCGGAACGAGCCTGATCAGGGGCGCGCGCGGGCCAGCACGCGCTCCACGAAGCCCTGATGGCGCGCCACGCGCAGATCGGCCACCTCGCGGTCCGCCACGCGCCCGTCGGCGGCGATGAAGTAGGACACCCGCCGCACGCCGATGCCGAAGGGGCCGCTGGCGCCATAGGCCTTGACCAGGCGGCGGTCGGCGTCGGCCAACAGCGGAAAGGGCAGGTCATGCTCGGCCCGGAAGGCGGCGTGGCTCGACTCGCCCTGGGGGCTGACGCCGAAGATGCGCACCCCGGCCGCGGTCAACTCGGGGTGCACGTCGCGAAACATGCACGCCTCGCGCGTGCACACCGGCGTGAAGTCCGCGGGATAGAAGTAGAGCACCAAGGGCCCGTCAGCCAGCAGGCTCGCGAGGGTCACGGGCCCTCCGGTGTCATCGGTCGTGGCGAAGTCGGGCGCGCGGTCACCCACGTCGAGCATTGAGGTCCTCCGGGCGGATGGTCATCGGGTCGGAGCGGCCGGCGTGGCACTGGGCGGCGTGACACTGGGCGGCGTGGCACTGGGCGGCGCGGCACTGGGCGGCGCGGCACTGGGCGGCGC
>CALBMW010000555.1 GCA_937896275.1 uncultured Myxococcales bacterium | reverse complement strand
CGTCCTGCAGTGCGTCGTCCTGCAGTGCGTCGTCCTGCAGTGCGTCGTCCTGCAGCACATCGCCGGTCGGGCCGTAGGCTTGGAGGGCCTCTAACGCCTGACAGGTCCAGTGCTCGTTGCCGTAGAAGTAGACGTCGCCGAAGAAGCGCCAGCGGGGGCCGATCATGTAGGCCAGCGCGCGCCGGGCCGCGGCGAGGTCGGCGGGGTTGCGCGTGACGGCGTAGGCGCGGGCCAGGGCCAGGGTGGCCTCGCCGGTGTAGTACTGCGTCTGCTCGTCGCGCGCGCCGGGGGCGTGGCGATCGTAGAAGTGCATGAACTCGCCGTCGGGGCGCTGCTGGCTGCGCAGGAAGTCGGTCAGGGGCGGGATGGCGTCGCGCAGGCCAAGGTCGAGGCCGCTCTGCACCAGCTCGGCGTAGGTCGAGACGGCCATCGCGGTCGAGCCGACGTCCACCACCGCGCCGCTGCCCACGCAGGGGCGGTCGCCGCAGCGGAGGGTGGCCTTGTCGAGCATGTGACGGGCGGCCTTGACCGCGGCGTGGGCGGTCGCGGGGTCTTTGGTGTAGGCGGCGGCCTCGGCGAGGAAGCTCGCGGCGCCGCCGTGGCGGGGCCAGCTGTAGCCGCGCTCGCGCCGCCCGGAGACGGCGTCGATCCAGTACTCGAAGCCGCCGTCCTCGCGCTGGTGCCGGATCAGGTAGTCCGCCGCGTCTTGGACCGCGCGCCGCATCCGGTCCGGGGTGAGGGCGTCGTCGGGCAGCGGCACGCCCAGCGGGGCGCGCTCGTCGTCGGGCGCGGGGCGGACGGAGAAGCGGCGCAGGTTGGCCTCGGCCAGCACGCGTTCGGGCGTCGTCCGCAGCTCCGCGGCGAGGGCGCGCAGGGCGTTCTCGACCGGGCCGATGCCCAGCTTGACGTTGGCCTCGCCGAAAGGGTTGTGGCCGGTGGCCGCGCCGCAGGCGAGCAGGTCGTCGGGGGTCAGCCACGCGGTGCGGTCGCCCAGCGTCGCCTTCAGGCCGTCCCGGCCCGGCACCAGGGACAGAGCGATGATGAGGGGACGCGCCACCAGGATGGGGCCCTCGGCGACGACGGCGTCCACCGCGCGCGTGCAGGCGCCCTCGCAGGCGAGCGCGGGGGCCGCGTCATCGGGCCCCACCACGGCGCGCGCCACGCGCTGCCCACCGCGCCACGCGCTGTAGATGCGGGCCCGGGCGACGGTCGCCTCGGCGTCGACGCCCAGGTAGAGCCACAGGCCGGCGAACGCGGCGGCGAGCAGGATCGCGTAGGCCGCCAGCAGGCGGATGAGCAGTGGGGGGCTCAACGGGGCGACCCGAACGCAGCGATCGTGGAGGACGGCCGCCTCATCGCCGCGGCGGCTGGCCGTGCAGCCAGCCGAGCTGCAGGGCGGGGAAGAGGACCAGCCAGGTGCCCACCGGGATGACCAGCAGCAGGAAGAGCATCGACGTCCCCTTGCCCAGCACGCCGTGCACGCCCTGCAGGAAGGCGGTGGAGAGGGTGATCGCCGCGAACGTCGCGAGGCCGCCCACCAGCACGGCCGCCGCCGCGATCCGCGCCAGGATCAGGCCCCAGCGGTCGCGGCGCAGGTAGCCCACGCCCGCGCCCACCATCAGCGCCACCACGACGGCCGACGGCACGTCGACCACCCACCAGCGCGTGGGCAGGACGAAGAAGACGCCGAAGGCGAGCACGAGGGCCAAGGCGAGGTTCGCGAGGGCGAAACCCCAGGCCACGGCGGTCGGTCGAAAGTCGCTCATGGGGCGGCATCCTGCGTGCTATGCGGCGCTGCGTCCACCGCTTCGCCCTGACCGAGCAGTCGATCGACGACGCGGTGCACGGTCGCGGCGGGCACGAAGGCCAGCATCATCACGTACATGGTCGCGCTGAAGGTGGCGACGGGCAGCGTGAAGTACAGCAGGCCGTGGAAGACGATGACCGTGGGGATCAGGACGCGGTGCCACCGCGGGAACCAAAGACCGACGGCCAGCGCGTACTCCAGGGCGACGGTGCTGACCGCGCCGGCGAGGCACAGGGCCGGGAAGCCCGGCCACGAGGGCCAGTCCGAGCCGGTGTAGTGGTACATCAAGATGGCCTCGAGGCGTTCGCCGCTGAGCCACGCCACGCGGGTCTTGTCGATGGCGCCCCACAGGTAGACCGCGCTCATCTGCAGGGCGATGAGGTGGACGGCCCATTGGGGGCCGCGCTCGGGGGGGGGCGGCCGACCGGCGCGTTCGGCCGCCCGCACCGCGCGCCAACGGTCGAGCGAGAGGGAGCCGCCGCAGGGGGTGAGCGCGAGGAGCACCGTCGCGATCATCAGCAGTGAGACGTGGTGGTGGAGCAGCGCGTAGTGCCGCTCGACGACGCCCAGGTAGACCACGATCGCCGCCAGCGTGAGGCCCGTCCAGGCCGTCGCGAGGCGGCTGCGCCAGCCCAGCAGCATCAGGGTCGAGGACGCGAAGAGGGACGCGCCCAGCAGGGTCCACGCCGCGCCGTTGTCATGGAACGCCGCGAAGTCATTGCAGAATCGAGTCCAGACCAGCAGGGCGAGGCCGACGCGCAGCAACGCGGCGAGGCGGGTGGAGCCCTCGGCCGCGGCCAGGGTCATGAGGCCTCTCACCGCGTGGTCCGGCAGAGAGAAGTGTCGGTGGCGGGCGATGTGTCGGTGGCGGGCGAGTCGCGCCAGCCGTCCTTGGTGGCGCACCGCAGATCGACGCGGACGTCGGCGCCCCGCCCCAGGCGAGCGCACATCTTGGCGCCGATGACGCGGGCCGCGGCCGGGTCGCGGACGCGCCGCAGATCGACGGGCGCGCGGTCGGGGTCGTAGCCGAGGACGGCGAAGCGGTCGAGGGGTACGCGGCCGCCCGGGTCAGGGCGCCAGTACGCGACGGCGCAGAAGTCCGTGGCCTGCCGGCTGAACATCTTCCAGCCCAGGTACTCGTGGCTGCCGGTCGCGAAGAAGTGACCGTAGGCGGGTCCGAGCGTGATGATCGCGCCGAGCACGACGAAGCCCGCGGCGCGCGCGCGCAGGCGCCCCGGCGAGGGGGCGGCGACGGTGGGGGGCGCGTCCATGCGGGGGACTCCGGAGCGGTGGCTGCCGCATCATGCAGCAGGGCGATCACGCAGCAGGGCGATCACGCAGCAGGGCCATCATGCAGCAGGGCGATCATGCAGCCCGGCGCGGGCCTGTCACTCGCAGTCGATGCGGAACGCGAAGGCTCTCGCCTGCGTCCACCAGAAGGCGCCCGGATCGTCGCTGCCACCGGTCTGCACGTACAGGTACTTCATCTCGCCCGCCCGCGCGGGGCTGATGTACGAGGGATCGGGCCACAGCCGGACGCCCGACACCGTCAGCTGATCCACCCCCGTCCGCCACACGCCCTCGTCACGGCAGCAGCCCTCGCAGGCTTGATCGGGCGCGCGCACGCACAGCTGGTCACGGCTGGGGCGCTCGCCGCCGGTGACCACCCAGAAGGGGACGTCCGCGCGAGGGCCGCCCGCCTCCCCGCACTTGGTGAAGGTCAGATCGGCGGTGTTCCCGTCGGGGTCGGACGCACGGCCGCGCCAGATCGCGAAGTCTGCCATCTCGCAGTCGGTGTAGGTCTGCGCGGTCTGCGGATAGACGCGCACGACGTGGCAGGCGGGCGCATCCCGGACACACCGCGCGTCCTCGCAGGACGCCCCGGCTCCGCACAGCCCGTCGCCGTCATCCACCGCCCCGTCGCAGTCATTGTCCTGGCCATCGCATTGCTCCGGGACCGGCCCGATCTGGCCGGCGCACACTCCGTTCCACGCGCCGCCGACGCAGCGCTCCTGCCCCGGCGCGCACGCCCCCGCGTCCGAGCCGCACGCGCGCGTGACGCCGTCCTGGCAGTCGCCGTCCTGCACGCACTGGCCCCCCACGCAGCTCCTCCCGTCGGCGCAGCTCGCGCCGTCGTCGATCATGCCGTCGCAGTCGTTGTCCAGACCGTCACAGGTCTCGTCCTGCGGCCCGAGCGCCCCCTCGCATGCGCCGCTCCACGCTCGGCCGGCGCACCGCTCGACCCCTTGGCGGCACACGCCGACGTCCTGCCCGCAGGCCCGCGATTCACCGTCCTCGCAGTCGCCGGGGGCGACCACGGTGAAGTGGAAGATCTCGGACTGGCAGGTGCCTTCACCGCAGCGCACGTCCGGGAAGTGAACCGCCCAGCGGTAGTCGGCGGGCGCGTCGAAGGCACGCTCGAGGGATCCATCCTGTCCGACGTTCAGGTCCTCCACCACCAGCTCGTCGGTGGTCTCGTTGCGGATGCGGACGAAGTGATCCGCGCGCTCGTTGGGCGAAGTCCAGGCGAAGCGGATGATCTCGCCGGCGTCGAAGCGCGAGCCCTCCATCGGCGTCACGAGCGACGGCCCCGCCACACCGCACGCGGGCCAACCACCGGGCACCCGAAGCCAGCCCAGCGCGCCGGAGATGCGGTAGCGGCCGCCGTCCACATGCAGGACGTGCGCGTGGTAGCCATCGGCGGCCGTGCTGGTGACGTTCTGCTCGATGACCGCGACGAAGTCGGCCCCGACCTCGCGAACGATGGCGACGTGCCCCCATGGGTTCGCGTCCGTGGCGGCGAAGACGAGGACGTCTCCGGGACGCGGCGGCTCCACCGTCTCGCCGCTCCGGTGGCGCTCGAGCAAGGCGAGGATCGGGTGATCCTTCTGGTTGTCGAACCACTGGTGCGCGTCGCCATAGACGTGCCCGCCCTTGCCCGTGTCCTTGCAGCCGAGGATCGCGTCGTAGTGCTCGCAGATGAACCGAAAGGCGTACTCGGTGCATTGGTGGCGGTAGCCGAAGATCGACGACCCGTCGGTGTGGGCCCAGCAGCACGTGCCGCCGCGGTTGCCGTTGCTGTAGTTCGGCACGCCGCAGAACGCGTCGATCTGTTCGCCGAGGGGGACGGCGGCGCCGCCACGCTCGCCGAGGCTCTCCCATGCATCTTGGGCCTCGGCCGACGGCCCCGGGCTGAAGTCCGGGTCGACCTCGCAGCGACCGTCGATGCACTGATACTGCGCCCCGAGCGCGGCGCAGTCCTCGGGGGCGGCGCAGGCGGGTCCGGGGGTCGCTTCACCGTCGGCGGTTGGCCCGCCGTCGGCCTGATCCGGCGACGCCGGGGTGCAACTGCAGGCCAGCCAGCGGTCGCCCGCGTCGGCGCAGATCTGGACCCCGCCAGAAGCGTCCGGGCACAGGCAGGCCTGGGTCTCGCCCGGCGTGCACCCGCCCTGCGCGCTCGCGTCGGGGTCGCCCTCGGCGGACTTCTCCGAGACACACCCGACGAACAACACGGCGAAGCAGAGCCCCTTCGCCGACGTTCGGGACAGGAGAGGCATCGCGTTCCTCCATGGGGACGGTTGGGCAGGTCGGTCGGACCTTAGGTCCATCGGCGCACCGCCGCAAGTCGATCGGAGCGCGGACACCGGGCGCCGTGCTGCCCGCGGAGGTGCTGCCGCGGAGGTGCCGCGGAGGTGCCAGGTGATTCTGCAGCCGCCGCGGAGGTGCAGCCGCCGCGGAGGTGCCAGGTGATTCTCCAGGCGACTCTCCCGCCCGCGTGGACCGCGCCGACTTGCGGCGGTCCGCGCCACGTCGTAGATCCCGCGACATGAAGACGACCCGCACCTCGGAGACCGACTGGCGCGTCCTGCAACATGACGCTCCGCAGCAGCTCGCCGACAACCTGTGGCGCGTCGAGGGCGCGCTCGACGGCATGGCGCTGCGTCGATGCATGGTGGTGGTGCGCTTGGCCTCGGGCGATCTATTGCTGCACAACGGCGTGGCGCTCGACGAGGCCGGCATGGCCTGGCTCGAGGCCCTTGGCCGTCCCCGCTGGCTGGTCGTGCCCAACGGTTGGCACCGCCGCGACGCCGCCCGCTACCGCGCGCGCTACCCCGACCTGGGCGTCATCTGTCCGCGCGCCGCGCGCAAGAAGGTCGCAGACAAGGTCGCGGTCGACGCCACCTACGATGACCTGCCGCGCCCGGGCGATGACGCCGTGACCTTCGAGCCCATCGATGGCCTCGGGGGGCTCGAGGGCGTGATGCGCGTGACCTCGGCCGACGGCGCGACGCTGGTGTTCAACGACGCGATCTTCAACCTGCCGCACGGCAAGGGTCTCTTCTGGTGGTTCTACGGGCGTGTCCTCGGCAACGCCGGCGCCCCGAAGGTCACCAGCATCACGCGCCTGCTCATGGTGAAGGACCGCGGGGCCCTGCGCGCCCACCTCGAGCGCCTGGCCGAGACCCCCGACCTGCGGCGGGTGATCGTCGCGCACGGCGGCGTCATCGACGACGATCCCGCGGGCGTGCTTCGGGCGGTCGGGGCAACCCTGTAGGTCGGTCGGGGCAACCCTGTAGGTCGGTCGGGGCAACCCTGTAGGTCGGTCGGGGCA
>CALBMW010000554.1 GCA_937896275.1 uncultured Myxococcales bacterium | reverse complement strand
CGCCGCCGTCGATCCGGGGGGCTGCACCCACGGCGAGACCGAAGGCGCCACCTCGCGCTGCCTGCAGCCCACGCAGCCGCCCGCCCACTACGTCGCGCAGGGGCTGCTCTACTTCGACACGCTCGACGTCGACGCCCCGGAAGATAGCGTCCCCGACTACGCCGAGCGGGTGGCGCGATGGGAGTGGCCGCCCTGGCTCTTGCTGACAGCCTTCGGGCGCGCGGACATGATCAGGACGGGCGTCGCGCTCCGCGACCTCGACCCCTCCACGGTGCCCGAGCGCGACTGCCGCTTCTTCGAGGCTCAGCCCTTCGCGCGCTGCTACGTCGCGTTCGCCTACGAGGGCGGCGCCTGCCCCATCTATGAGGAGTTCACCTTCAACGACCAGGGCGAGATGACCTTCATCGAGGCGTGGTCCGACCTGCCCGGGCTGCACCCCGGCGACCGCGAGATCGACCCGTGGGGCGAGCTGCCCGCCTTCTCCCGCCTGTCGACCCGCGTCCCCGGCCTCGGCAACGCGACCGGGCGCGTCGACTTGTCCAGCGACTGGATGCTTTCGGCGGCCGAGGCCGATCCGGACATCGCCGACTTCGCGGCCCGCGCGGACAACTGGCTCTTCGCCTGGGCCCGCGAGCTGAGGGCGGCCGACGACGACTTCTTCGCGCAGGGGTGCGGCTGGGCCACCGATCCCTGATCGACGGGCGAGGGCTGCCCTCCCGAACCGCACCCGCGGAGCCGAGCGGCGTCGCCCCCAGCCCCGTTGACCCCGCCGCGCCGCGCACCTACGCTCCCGCCCGCACACCGGAGGGCCCTCGTGACCACGCACACCGAGACCCCAGAGGCAGCCCCCATCGTCGAGCTCATCGGCGTCACCAAGGACTACCCGCTGGGCAAGCTGACCGTCCCCGCCCTGCGTGGCATCGACCTCGCCATCGCGCGCGGGGACTTCATCGCCATCGCCGGCCCCTCGGGCAGCGGCAAGACCACGCTGCTCAACCTCGTGGGCTGCGTCGACGTCCCCACCGCGGGCGCGGTGCGTATCGGCGGCCAGACCACCGGCGAGCTGAAGGAGACGCAGCTCACGAGCCTGCGGCTGCACAAGCTCGGCTTCATCTTCCAGACCTTCAACCTGGTGGGCGTCCTCAACGTCTTTCAGAACATCGAGCTCCCCCTGCTGCTCCAAGGAGGGCTCAGCAAGACCGAACGGGAGCGCCGGGTGGCCGAGATGATCGAGAAGGTGGATCTGACCCCTCAGACCCGGCAACGCCCCAACGAGCTGAGCGGCGGTCAGCGCCAGCGCGTCGCGATCGCCCGCGCCCTGGTGACGCGGCCCGCCATCGTGATGGCCGACGAGCCGACCGCCAACCTCGACTCCGGCACCGGCGGCGCGATCATCGAGCTGATGAAGGAGATCAACCGGGTCGACCACACGACCTTCATCTTCTCGACCCACGACGCCCACGTGATGAGTCACGCGCGGCGCCTGGTCGAGCTGGTCGACGGTCGCATCGTCAGCGACCGCGCCCCGGACCGCCAGGCCCAGCCCGAGGGCGCCTGAGGTGCGCGGCACCGGCATCCTGTTCCGCATGGCGCTGCGCAGCCTCGCGAGCCATAAGGTCAAGAGCCTGATCGTCGGGTCGATCATGCTCTTCGGCACCGCGCTGGTGGTCGTGGGGACGGCCTTGCTCGACAGCGTCGAGGCCGGCATGCAGCAGAGCATCACCAAGAGCCTGTCGGGCGACCTGCAGATGTACGACAGCGAGGCCAAAGACGACCTTGCCTTGTTCGGCGGCATGGCGATGGGCGCGGACGACTACGGCGAGGTGCCCGACTTCGCCCGGGTGCAGACGGTGGTCGAGGCCGTCCCCGGCGTCGAGGCCGTGGTGCCCATGGGCATCGGGCTGGCCACAATGAGCCGCGGCAGCGAGCTGGACCGCACGCTGGACGCGCTGCGGCAGGCGGCCCGGGCGGGCACGATCGCCGGGGAGCAGGGTCAGGCCCTCGTCGCCCGGCTCGAGCGCTTGATCGATCTCCTGCGCACCGAGCTGATCAACTCCCGCGCGCTGCTGCAGGACACCACCGAGGTCGACGCGCAGATCGCGTCCATCGAGCGCGCGCGCGGCGACGCCTTCTGGGCCGAGTTCGCGGCCGATCCGGTGGCCGCCCTCGACTTCCTCGACAGCAAGGTGGCCCCCGCCGGCGGTGAGGGCCTGCTGTACTACCTGCGCTACCTGGGCACCGACCTCGACCAGTTCGCGCGCTACTTCGATCGCTTCCGCATCGTCGAGGGCGAGCCCGTGCCCACCGGCCACCGCGGCCTGCTGATCAACCAACGCTTCGCCGACAGCCAGCTCAAGCTGAAGGTGGCGCGCCTGCTCGACGACATCCACGACGCGATGACCCAGAACGGCGCGCGCATCGCCACCGACCCCGCGCTGACCGCCAAGGCACGCCAGGTGGCGAGCCTGTATGGCGCGATCAGCCTGATGCTCTCGCCCGAGGACGCCCACGCGACCGAGACCGAGCTGCGCCGCGCCCTGGGCATCACCGACGGAACGCTCGACACGCTCCTCGAGGCCCTCCTGACCGTCGACGACGCCAACTTCGCCGAGCGTTACGCGCTGTTCTACGATCTGATCGGCCCGCGCATCACGCTCTACCCCTATCGCGTCGGCGACGTCGTGACGCTGCGCGCGTGGACCCGGCGCGGGTACATGAAGTCGGTCAACGTGAAGGTCTACGGCACCTTCAAGTTCGAGGGCCTCGAGCGCAGCGAGCTCTCGGGCGCGGCCAACCTGGTCGACCTGATGACCTTCCGCGATCTCTACGGACAGATGACGGCCGCCCAGGAGGAGGAGCTGCGCGCCATCCGCGAGGAGGTCGGCCTCGAGCACGTCGGCCGCGCGGACGCCGAGGCTGCCTTCTTCGGGGGGGACGCCGACTCCCAGGTCACAGGCGCCGAAGCCTTCGGCACCTTCGACGAGATGCACCCCCCGACCTCGGACGAGCGTTCGGACGAGCGACCGAGCGAGGCCGCCCGGCGGACCATCACCGACGAGACCTTCACGCGCGAGCAGATGCTCGACGGGGTGGTGCTCAACGCCGCGGTCATCCTGGATCGCGACGCCCAGGGCGGTACGGGTGACATCGAGGTCGCCCGCGTGCGCGTGCAAGCCGCCGTCGACGCGGCCGGCCTGAAGCTGAAGGTCGTCGACTGGCGCGCCGCCTCGGGCATCATCGGCCAGTTCGTGCTGGTGGTGCGGGGCGTGCTGATCCTGGCGATCGGCATCATCTTCATCGTGGCGCTGGTCATCATCAACAACTCGATGCTCATGGCGACGCTCGAGCGCGTGCGCGAGATCGGGACGCTCCGGGCCATCGGCGCCCAGCGCAGCTTCGTGCAGGCGATGGTCATGATCGAGACGCTCGTGCTGGGCCTGCTGAGCGGCACGGCGGGCGCGGGCCTGGGCGCGGGCATCATCACCTGGATGGGTCACGTCGGCCTGCCGGCGACGAGCGACATCCTGGTCTTTCTGTTCTCGGGGCCGCGGCTGCGTCCCACCTTCGGCGCGAGCCATCTGTTGATCGCGCTGGTCGTGATCTTGATCGTGAGCCTGATCTCCACATGGTACCCGGCCCGCATCGCCACCCGGGTGCAGCCGGTCGAAGCCATGGGGGACGCCTGAGATGGGCATGTACTTGACCATCGCCAGCCGCAACCTGCGCCAGGGCGGTCGCCGCACGGTGCTGCTGATGCTCGCGCTGGCCCTCGTCACCGGCCTGCTCGTGTTCCTGCTCGCGCTCTCGCGCGGCGTCAACGTGAGCATGACGCGCGCGGCGACGACGCTCTCGGCGGGCCACGTCAACGTCGCCGGCTTCTACAAGGCGACCCCCGAGGACGCCGCCCCCATCATCCAGGGCGTCGCGGCCATCAAGAAGATCGCCGTCGAGAACACGCCGAACCTCGACTACGCCCTCGACCGCCACCGCGGCTGGGCCAAGGTGGTCAGCGAGACCTCATCGGTCTGGTGCGGCCTGCACGGGATCGACGTGCGCGAAGAGAAGGCTCTCTTCGAGACCATCACCCTCGCGCACCAGGACGCCTACGTCGAGGGCGGCCGCCACGCCGTCATCGGCGACGCTCAGCGGCTGTCCGAGCCCGACACGATCCTCCTGTTCGCCAGCCAGGCGAAGCGCCTCGGCGTGCAGGTGGGCGACCAACTGACGCTCCGCACCGAGACGCTCCGCGGGCAGAGCAACACCGCCGACGTGACGGTCGTCGCCGTGGCCGAGGATCTGGGGCTGATGAGCTCCTGGGCGGCGTTCCTGCCCAAGCAGACGATCTTGAAGCTCTACGGCCTGAAGCCCGACACCAGCGGCGCGGTGCAGCTGTATCTGAAGGACATCGACGAGGCGCCCGCGGTCATGGCGCACCTGCGAGAGGTGTTCGCCGACGCGGGCTACGCGCTCATGGATCACGATCCGCAGCCCTTCTTCATGAAGTTCGAGACGGTCATCGGCCAAGACTGGACCGGCCAGAAGCTCGACCTGACCATCTGGCGCGACGAGGTGAGCTTCCTGACATGGGTGCTCACCGCGATCGACACTGTGTCCTATCTGCTCATCGCCATCCTCGCGATCCTGATCGCCATCGGCATCATGAACGCGCTCTACATCGCGGTGCGCGAACGGACGCAAGAGGTCGGGACGCTCCGCGCCATCGGCATGGGACGCCGGCAGGTGCTGGGCATGTTCGTGCTCGAAGCGTTGCTGCTGGGCCTGGTGGCCACGACGGCCGGCGCGACGCTCAGCGCGATCGGGGCGCTGATCATCGACTGGATCGCCGTGCCCATCCCCTGGCCGGCGGCCCAGGCCATCTTCATGAATGACACGATCAGGCTGGTCGTCGAGCCGGCGCACTTGGCGGCGGCCATCGTCGCCTTCACCTTCGTGACCGGGATCTCGGCCCTCTGGCCCGCGATGCGGGCGGCCCGGCTTCCCCCGATCACGGCCATCCACCAAACGGAGTGATTCCGATGCGCCGCGCAATCCTCCTCGTGCTCGGCCTCATGGCGACCCCGCTGTCGTCGAGCGCCCAGCCTCCTCCCCAGGCCCCTCCCGCGCAGGCCGGCGCGCTCACCCAGGACGAGATGATCGCCCTGCTGAGGACGGTCGACGACCGCCAGCGCAACAGCGGTGACTACAAGTCGCTCGCCTATATCGAGCAGCGCGAGAAGGACAAGGAGCAGATGGTCTACGAGGCGGTGGTCTATCGCCGCGACGCGACCGATCGCTTCATGATCCTCTTCACCCGCCCCAAGGCCGAGGCCGGCAAGGGCTACCTGCGCATCGACAAGAACCTGTTCATCTACGATCCGACGGTCGGCAAGTGGGAGCGTCGCACGGAGCGGGAACGCATCGGCGGCACCGACAGCCGGCGGCAGGACTTCGACGAGTCGCGCCTCGCCGAGGAATACGACCCCACCTACGTGGGGCTCGAGAAGCTGGGCAAGTTCCAGGTGCACCACCTCGAGCTGCACGCGAAGAAGGACGCCGACGTCGCTTACCCCGTGCTGCACCTCTGGATCGACGCCGACAGCCAGAACATCCTCAAGGCGCAGGACATGGCCCTGTCGGGCAAGCTGATGCGGACCGTCTATTACCCCCAGTGGGTGAAGATGGCGAGCGAGTCCAAGGGCGCCGATGTGTACGTCCCCAAAGAGATTCACATCTACGACGAGGTCGAGAAGGGCAACCAGACCCACGTGGTCATCCGGAGCGTCGACCTGAAGTCGCTTCCGGAGAACATCTTCACCAAGGCGTGGCTCGAGAGTCAGAGCCGGTGAGGGGGCGGTGGAGCGGCAGGCGGGGGCCGAGCCTGCGTGCCTGTGTGCTGTTGCTGGGGTTGACGCTGCCCGCGAGCGTTCGCGCCCAGGAGGCGCCCGGCGACGCCGACGCCGCCCGCGAGGCCGAGATGTTCGGCGCCCCGTCGACGCCGGATGAGACGCCCGGCGAGCCCGCGGCGCCCGATCCGAACCTCTGGGGCGACCGGGCCATCGACGAGCGGCTCGCGGCGGCCAACGATCCCCTGCAGATCGGCGGTCGGCTCTACCTGCGCTTCACCGGCAGCGCGCAGAAGGACGCCGATCCCGGCGACTGGACCCTGGGCAACCCCAACCTGGTCGACCTCTACCTCGACGCCCGCCCGACGCGACGCCTGCGCGCCTTCGTCGCGGGCCGGCTCACCCATGACACGACCATCCAGACCGGCGACGTGGATCCCCTGACGGGCCAGGCGGCCGAGGCGACCGAGGTCAGGCTCGACCAGATCTGGCTCAAGTTCGACCTCGGCCTCCGAGCCTTCGTGACCCTCGGCAAGCAGCGCGTGAAGTGGGGCGCGGCGCGCTTCTGGAATCCCACCGACTTCCTCAACGCCGACGCCCTCGACCCGCTCGCCATCTTCGACGAGCGCCTCGGCGTGCCGCTCGTCGAGGTGCACGTGCCCCTGCAGGAGATCGGCGGCAACCTCTACTTCGTCGGCCTGCCGGGCGGCGCCGACACCGTCGATCAGGTGGGCGGCGCGGCCCGCGTGGAGTGGCTCTTCGCGACCACCGAGATCAGCGCCAGCGCCGCGGCGCGCAAGGATCAGCCGCTGCGCCTGGGCGCCGATCTCAGCAGCGCGCTCGGACCCATCGACGTGAAGCTCGAGGCCGCCGTCCAGCACGGCGGAACGGACGTGTCGCGTCGCTGGGAGGGCACCTTCGATCCCGCCGCCCTGAAGATCCCGACGCTCGAGGATCGCACCGACGACTGGATCCCGCAGGTGGCGGCGGGCTTCGAGTATGGCCTGGGCTACGGGGACGACGACGCGCTCTACATCACCGGCGAGTATTTCTTCAACGACGCGGGCTACGATGGCGCCGATCTCTACCCGTGGCTGCTCGCCGCCGACGCCTCACGACAGACAGGCGTCGAGATCCCCGGCGTCGACTTCGGGCGGGGCCGCGACTTCACGCCCTTCTACCTGGGCCGCCACTACGCCGCCCTGGGGCTGCTGCTGCCCGCCCCCGGCACGTGGAACGACACCACCTTCGTGCTGAGCGGCCTGGGCAACCTGAGCGATCGTTCCTTCCTGGTGCGCTTCGACTATCAGGTGCGCGTCCTCACCCGCCTCAGCGTCTACGCCTTCGCCGGCGCCCACGTGGGCGAGGACGGGGAGTTCCGCCTGGCCATCGACGTCCCCGCCGTACCCGGCGTAGAAGGACTGGAGCACGGCGTGCACGTCCCACCGACCGTGGCAGACGTCGGCTTCTGGCTGGCGGTGGATCTGTAGGGCGCCTCGGGGCGCTCGCACGCGGACCACCGGACCTGCGGCGTCCTCGCCCTCGACGAAGGCGTCTCGTACCCGCGCGCCGGCGGGCTGAACACGGACAAACGCCGAGCGCGCGCGGCGGGGCCACCCCCTCCGGACGGTTTCCGTTGACCCTGCGTACGTTTTCGGGTGACTTCCCCTCGCCCGAGCGTTCCACGGCCGGGCGACCATCGAAATCACGCAGGTTGAATCCCTGCACCGTCCGCGCAAGGAGACGTCATGAGTTGGGGAGATCAAGCGATCCACATTGGCAGCCTGATCGTGGGGGCCATCATCCTCTGGGTGGTCGGATCCTGGGCGATCAAGCTGGTCGAGAGGCTCCTCGGCGCGAGCCTCACCCGGCAGAAGCTGGATCCCACGCTGATCCGCTACTCCCTCTCGGCCACGGGCGTGCTGCTCAACGTCCTGCTGGTCCTGGCCATCCTCAGCCTGTTCGGCATCGAGACGACCACCTTCGCCGGCTTGCTGGCGGCCGCCGGCGTCGCGATCGGCATGGCCTGGTCGGGCTTGCTGTCGAACTTCGCCGCGGGCGTCTTCATGGTCGTCCTGCGCCCCTTCAAGTCCGGTGACTTCGTGACGGTGGGCGGCATCACGGGCACCGTCCGCGAGATCGGCCTGTTCGTGACCTCGATCGACCAGATGGACAACGTGCACACCATCCTCGGCAACGGCGCGGTCTTCGCCGGCACGATCCTGAACTTCACCGCCAACCCGTTCCGGCGCGTCGAGTTGACCGCCCAGATGCCGCACGGCTTCGCGCCGGCCGACGCGATCGCGCGGCTGCGCGACAAGCTCAAGGCCATCCCCAACGTGATCAGCGATCCCGAGCCCTCGGTCGAGATCCTGACCTTCACGCTGGCCGGGCCCGTGCTTGCGGTGCGGCCCTTCTGCCACAACGACCACTACTGGGACGTGTACTTCGCGACCAACCAGGCCATCGTCGCGGCCTTCACCGAGGCCGGCTTCCCGCCCCCCGAGCAGCACTACCGCGTCGCCGGCGTGCCCGCCTGAGCGTGAGCGCGCGACGCTGGGCGCTCATCGGCCTGGCCGGGACCGCGGCCCTCGGCCTGTTGCTGCGCCTCACCTTCGCCGGGGTCAGCGGGCTGCCCCTCACCGGTCACCCAGCCTGGCTGAGGCACGCGCACAGCCACCTGGGCTACTACGCCTTCGTCTTCCCCGCGTTGTGGCTCGCCTGGCGGGGCGGATGGCGCCCCTCCGGCCCGACGCTGCATGTCTACGCGGCGACGTCCTTCGCGACCTGCGGGGCCTTCGCGCTGCAGGGCTACGCGGCCCCCTCGATCGTCGGCTCGACCTTGGTGGGTGCCGTCTGGGCGGTGTTCGCGTGGCGCCTCGGGCCCCTGCGGTGGCTGCGCGGCGACTGGCAGGACGCCGCCGCGCCCGCCGTGTTGCTGGCCCTCTGCCTCGTGCCCCCGGTGGCCGTGCTCACGCGCCGCGATCCGGTCCTGGCGGCGGGGCTGGTGCGTACCTTCCTCACGCTGCTGCTGGTGGGCGCGACGCTGCCCGCGCTGGTGGGCCGAGCGAGCGTCCCCGGCG
>CALBMW010000553.1 GCA_937896275.1 uncultured Myxococcales bacterium | reverse complement strand
GGGGGGCGGCGCGGGGGGCGGCGCCTCGGCGGCCACCGCCGCGACCGCCTCGAAGGGCGCGCCCTCGGGGCAGCCGTCGGCGTCGCGCACCCCGTCGACCGTCTCCGGCTCGAGAGGGCAGACGTCGAGCAGATCCGTCACGCGGTCGCCGTCGGCGTCGGGGCCCACCTCGGGGCAGCCGTCCCAGTCCTCCACCCCGTTGACGCTCTCGGCCTCCAAGGGGCAGCGATCGGGGTCGTCGGCCACGCCGTCGCCGTCGTTGTCGGGATCGGGGCAGCCGTCTCCGTCGAGGAAGCCATCGAAGTCCTCGGGGGCGTCGTCGCAGGCGTCGAGGGTGCTGGGGATGCCGTCCCCGTCGGCGTCGAGGCGCACCTCGAGCGGCTCGAGCGGGGCGAGGGGCGGCGCGGCGAGACCGCCGCCGCCGAGGCGCGCGTCGTAGCGATCGGCGGGCGGAGGCGCCTCCGGGCAGCCGTCGCCGTCGCGCACGCCGTCGATGTTCTCTGGCTCCAGCGGGCAGACGTCCACCCGATCCTCGACCCCGTCCCCGTCCGCGTCGTCCGCGCGGTCCGGGCAGCCGTCTTCGTCGGCCACGCCGTTGAAGATCTCCGACTGCGCGGGGCAGCGATCGTCGGAGTCCGGCACGCGGTCGCCGTCGGCGTCCTCCTCGGGGCAGCCGTCGGCGTCCTGGATGCCGTCCTTGTCCTCGGCGGCGGCCGGGCAGACGTCTTCGTCGTCCGTGGCCCCGTCGCCGTCCCCGTCGACGCGCGGCTGGAGGGCAGGCAGAGAGGCCAGCGGGGCGGGCATCAGGCCACCCCCGGCCGCCGCGATGACCGCGGGCGTGGCCTCGGGGCAGCCGTCCGTATCGCGAACCCCATCCAGGTTCTCGGGATCGAAGGGGCACACGTCGACGTCGTCGGGCACGCCGTCGTGATCGTCGTCCGGCGGAGCGGAGGCGCGGCCGCGGTCGGGCGGCAGCGCGAACCCGACGCGGGCGAAGAGTCGCAGGGCGGGCGAGCCGACGCCCGACGTCAGGCCGCGCCCGCCGCCCACCGCGACCTCCACCCCCCAGGGCGTGAGGTAGCGCACCGCCGCCACCGCCTCGATGGGATCCACCGAGCGGCTGGGATCGGTCTTCGAGAGATCCTGGACGTCGGGCTGGTCCTCGAGCCAGACGTCGCCGTGCACCGAGGCCTCGACCCCCAGCCCTTCGAGCCCCAGCGGGGCCTCTCCGCCCGCAGCCCAGCGGATCGTGTCGCCCGCAATTACGTTGAAGATCCGGGACTTGGGACGACGGTGCCAGCCCGCGTTGACCGCCAGCGCGAAGCCCGCGTCGGCGCGCCACGACAGGGCGAGCCGCGGCTCCCAGCGGACGGTGCCCTCACCGTGGAAGGCCTTCTCGTCGCCGCTCGGCAGCCAGGTCGTGACGCCGAGGCCAAGGCCCAGGCCGCCGCTGGAGTCGCGGTCGATGCCCAGCAGGACGCGCAGCACGTCGAGGTCGAGCAGCAGCCGCACGTCCCCCAGGCTCGACCGGCTGAGGTCCTGCGCGCTGCGCCCGCCGATGGTGTAGGTGCCCTCGCCGAGGGCGGTCAGGAAGGGCACGCCCGCGCCGACGCTGAGCCCGTCGAGCAGACCGAGGGCGGCGACCAGATCCAGGCGCAGGCGGCTGTCGATGACCGCGCCCGAGGGTCGCGTCTCGCCGGTCACCGCGACGTCGAGGGCCAGGGGCTCCGAGACGTAGTCGATCCACAGATCGGCCGCGAAGCCACCGGCCGGCAGCGTGGGGGCCGTGGCGACGTCGAGCACGCCCGTACCGCCCGGCCGTGGCTCGAAGATCTCCACCGGCAACGCGCCCTGCTGAGCGCGCGCGGCCGTGGCGGTCAGGGCCCAGATGGCCCCGAGCAACGCGGCACGCCGATGCATTCGTCCCCCCCGTCCAGTCGCGCCGCGCATCATAGCCGAGCGCGGCGCGGCCATGCGAGATGGCAGCGTGGTCAGCGCGTGACGGGGCTTGCGCCTTGGCGCCCGCCACGGCACGGTCCAGGCCGTCCCGAGGATCGAGAGGTGCCCACCGTGGAAGAGCTGCCCGCCGCCGCGTCACGGGTCGAGATGACCCAGATGGTGCTGCCCCCCGACACCAACATGCACGGCACGCTCTTCGGCGGCAGGCTGCTGCAGTGGATCGACATCTGCGGCGCCATCGCCGCCCAGCGCCACTGCCGCACCAAGGTCGTCACCGCGTCGATGGACGACATGCACTTCAGCGTGCCCATCCAGGAAGGCGACGTGGTCATCCTGTGGGCGACGGTCAACTACGTGCACCGCTCTTCGATGGAGGTCGGCGTGCGCGTCGAGCGTGAGGCCCCGCTGACGGGCGAGCGCGTGCACGCGGCGACGAGCTATCTGACCTATGTGGCGCTCGACGAGAGCGGCAAGCCCCATCCCATCCCCAAGGTGAGGGCCGAGACCCCCGGGGAGCGCCGGCGCTACAACGACGCGATCACCCGACGCGAGTTCCGCCTCGCGCGGCGGGCGGCCATGGACGCCCGCCAGGCCTTGGAGGGCGAGGGCTGACACAGGGGCTTCGGTGACGCGCGTCGGCGTCACCCCCCGCTACGCGCCGCTACGCCGTGGTGACGCCACGCCCACCCCACCGTCGCCGGCCCGCGCACCGCCCCCAAGGCCGGCGCGCGCGGCACGCCGCCTGCACGTGCGCCCGGTAGCGACGCTGCACCGGAGCCCGCCCGTGAGCACCCCCCGCAAGGTCGTCATCCTCGGCGCCGCGGGCCGCGACTTTCACACCTTCAACACTCTGTACCGCGGCGACCCGACCGACCGCGTCGTCGCCTTCACCGCGGCGCAGATCCCCGACATCGACCACCGACGCTACCCGGCATCGCTCCCCGGCCCGGGCTACCCCGAGGGCATCGCCATCGTGCCCGAGGCGAAGCGCGAGGCCCTCTGCGCGGCCCACGGGGTAGACGAGGTCGTCTTCGCCTACTCCGACGTGCCCTACGCCACCGTGAGGCGCGCCTCGGCCATCGCGATGGCGCACCTCGCAGACCTTCGCCTCGTCGGCGATCCGCGCACCCGCCTCCGCGCCAAGAGGCCGGTCATCTCGGTCTGCGCGACCCGCACCGGCAGCGGCAAGAGCCAGACCACGCGCGATCTGGCGAAGCTGCTGCGCGACCGCGCCAAGCGCGTGCTCGTGGTGCGACACCCCATGCCTTACGGTGATCTCGCGGCCCAGGCGGTGCATCGCTTCGCCGAGCGCGCGGACCTCGATCGCCACGGCTGCACGCTCGAGGAGGACTGAGCCATGCTCTGGAGCGACATCAACCTCAACCTGCTCGAGCGTCTGGAGCCCTTCGTCGTGAGCCATCGCGCGAACTGGCATGCGCTCGACCTCGCGCCCCTGGGCGTCGCCATCGCGACGAGCCGCCGCTACGATCCGACGCACCTGGCCAGCGCGGGCGTGCTGGAGGGGTTGACCCGCCTGGACCACCTCACCTTCGGCGACCAGGGCATGGGCACGCCGCGGTGGGTGCTCTTCGATTGTGGCGCCTTCCCAGGCATCGTCGTCGGCTTCGGCCAGCGCGCGAACAGCCTGCCGGCGCCCTTGATTTATGCCTACGGCGTGCGTCCGAGCGACGCCTTCGTGCCGCTGTCGATGTGGGTCGCGGTCCCCTGCGCCGAACCCGGCGCCTGGTTCGGGCACAACCTGTCCTCGGCGAACATCGGGCTGCCGCGCCACCAACGCCTGCCGGGGCTCGGCACGCTGACCAAGGCGCTGGGGCTGAGCGTGACGCGCGCCGCGCGGCAATACGGCGCGACCCAATGGCGCAGCCCCGCGCTCCCGCTGCACCTGCGCTTCGGCCCCCTGCACCTGCGCTCGGCCTGGACCCCGACGCACACCCACCCTGCGACGCTGACCTATCGGCTCGACGTCGACCCCACCCGGCTGCGCGCCGTCGCGGGCGTGGAGCCACCACCATCGGTGCCCGAGGGCGACCGGCGGATCGCGGTGACCAACGACGCGGCCCTCCACGGCCTGCAGGTCGAGATCGAGGGCGGCGACGACTGGACGCTGGTGGGCTTCAGCGAGAGCGAGGGGCAGCGGTGTGCCGAGCTGAAGCGATACCCCGCCTTGCCTGACGGCGCCTAAGGCGCGGGCGGTGGTGACCGCCGAGCGATCCATCGAGCAGGATCACGGCGCGTTGACATCCTCGCCCACTCCAGGGCCTGCGACCGCGGCGGCCTCATCGAAGCGCCCTTTGCTGAAGACGTACAGCAGCGAGCGAGCGCGCGACGCCCCGACATAGCGAGCGGCCCGATCGCAGCGGGGGTCGTCGGGCTGGATGTCGAGCAGGAACACGACCTCGGCCTCGAGGCCCTTGAACCCGGTGATCGTCGCGTGCGTGAGCGCGCCAGCGGTGCGGTCGTTCAGGTCGAGCAGCGGCACGTCGGCGATGTGGCTGACGTCTCTCAGGCTGCTGTTTCGGCGCGAGTGAGGGGTGAGCAGGACGATATCGTCGGCGCGCACGCCCGCGTTCAGCAGACGCGTCACGCGTTGATCGAGCATGCGACGCAGGTCGCGGGGGCCGGGCTGCTCGAGCAGTTGGGGGGGCTCCCCCTCCGGGGCGCGGGCGTGCGAGGCGTGGGCGGCGTCGCTCAGCCGGAGCAGCAGATCGGCGACGGCGCGCGTGTTGCGGAAGTTGCGCGTCAGCTTGAAGGTCGGGGCGTCGGGGACGCTGCATTTGCGGCCGAAGATGGATTGCTCGGGGTCGTAGAAGACCATGCGACGCCCGCGCTCGGGGTCCGCGAGCAGAGCATCGACGACCTGCCACCAGTCCGCGGTGAAGTCCTGTCCCTCGTCGACGACGACGGCATCGTAGCGGCGCAGCGTGCCTGCCTCCAGGGCCTCGAGCAGGGTCAGGGGAGCGTCGACCCGCCAGAACTCCCGCTGGGCGTCACGGTCCGGGGGGACGGCCAGGTTGCGACCGAGGCGTCCCGCCGCGCTGAAGCACAGCGCGTGGAAAGAGGTCACCCAAGGGCTCGCGCCGGGCTCGCTGCGCGCCCTCACCACCTGGTGCAGGTGGTCGGCGAGGCCGCGGTTGAAGCAGAGGAGCAGGGTGTGGGCGCCCTGCTCGGCGAGGTGGCAGGCCGCCTCGACGGCGAGCACGGTCTTGCCCGTGCCGGCGCCACCGAGCACGTTCACGCGAGGGTTGTCGACGAAGGCCTCGACCATGCTGCGCTGCTCGTCGCTCAGGCGCACCATCTGTTGACGGTCGAGCTCCAGGCTGGCGCCGAGCGAGGGCACGAGAGCCAGCGTGGGGTGCAGCACGCGCCGACGGAAGCGTTGGAACTCGGACAGGGGAGGGGCCGCGAAGGCGGGCGCGGCGCGGCGCCAGAAGGCCAGCGCCGCCGCGACGCGCGCGCCGATGTCAGCCAGCGCTTCGCAGTCGAACAGCAGCTCCGGCTGCCAGTTCAGCGGCAGGTTCAGGTCGCCCGCCCGCGCCAGGGGAAACGCGACGGCGTGCCCGGTGATTACCGGCAGGCGCGCGGCGCCCGACTCACGCGCCCACCGGCGGCCCAGCTCGGCGCTCAAGTTCTTGATGCCGGTCTGCGCCTGCCGCATTGGCCCGTGGCGCATCGGCTCCCGGTCCTTGCCCCTCTGCCGACGCCAGACACCATCGAAGTCACGGCTGACGCCCGCGCCCTTGCACTCGATGAGCAGCATGCCATGCGTTCGATGGACGCACAGGAAGTCGGCCTCACCCTCCGCGGCCTCGTCGCGCTCCAGGAACTGAAGGTTCGCGTACACGAACCAGTCGTCGGGCAGCTCCGCCGCGAGGGCATCGAACACCGCAGCCTCGGCCCGCGCCCCTCCACCACGCCGCGAGGGCTCTCGCGGGATCATGTGCGCCATCGAGAAGTCCTGGTCCTTGGCTCGTGTGCTCCCGAGCGCGACCACGGTAACCGGAAAGCGCGGCCCTGGCGAACCCACCGAGGCCGCGCGACCGCGCCGGAAGGTGCTCAACCCCACGAGGACCGACGCCCACGCCGCCCACCGAATCGGCTGGGGGGTGGGCACCCGTCTGGAGATCGTGAGCCAGGCGGGCGGCGTGCTGATCCGATCCGTGCAAGCCTGCCCCGAGACCACGGTCGATGACCTGCTTGGCCTCCTGAAGTACGACGGTCCTCCGAAGTCCGTCGATGAGATGAACGACGCCATTGCCAAGGGCGTGCGGGCGTCGAAGGCGGCCGGTACGTGATCGCCCTCGACACCAACACTCTGGTCCGTGTCCTGACCCGCGACAACCCCGCGCAAGCCGTCCAGGCGGCGGATCTGATGAGGTCCAGCGACCTCTTCGTCGCCAAGACCGTTCTGCTGGAATTGGAGTGAATGCTCCGGATCGATCGCCTACGGCTTCGACCGCACGGCCATCCTCGGGGCGGTGCGGCACCTCCTCGGCCTCGCGCGCTTGCACGTCGAGGACGCCCCCACTCTCGCGACCGCCCTGCGTGGCTACGAGGCGGCCCTGGAATTCGCCGACGCCGCGCATCTGGCCGCGCGCGGCCCGACCGTCACGGCCTTCGCCTCCTTTGACCGGGCGCTCGCGAAGATGGCGCCCGTGGTCGAGGGCACCGCTCACGTCCACCGGGTGGGGGCGGCCTGAGCAGGACCCCTCGTCGGCGATCGCCCAGCCGATGGCCTGAGTCGAGGCGTTCGTGCACTGATGCGACACCGAGCACCCATACCGCGGCATCCGCTTCGCGACCCGCGAGCAGCGCCACGGCGGCCCGCAAGACGCCATGGCTCAGCGCAGCCTGGCAGCGATCGGCGGCGCGATGGTCTCTGTTCCGGCGGCGACCATGTCGACATCTACTGGCCGCCGAAGAAGAACGGATAGTGGAAGATCACGGTTCCTCCGGCCTTGGGAGGCGGAAACACCCACTGCTTGGCTTCCGCGAGCAGGCAGCCTTCGACCGCGACGTCTTGCAGGGTCGACTCGGCGAGCTCCGCTGACTCGACGACGCCGGCCGGGCCGACGGTAACCGTCACCTTGACCTTTCCGCCGAGCGCGGTGGCGCGGTCGCTACCCTTCAGTCGACAGGCTTCGTATCGCGCCGAACCCTCGCGGACGACGCCCATGATGGTGGCCTTGTCCAGAGCGCCTTCGACCGGCCGGAATTCCATCGGCGCGCCCGGCGCGGAGCGGATCGCGGTCAGCTCGGGCCCGGGTACGGGGCCGCCCGGCTCGAACGCGAACGGGTAGTTGACGATCACGATGCCCCCCCCCCTGGGTG
>CALBMW010000552.1 GCA_937896275.1 uncultured Myxococcales bacterium | reverse complement strand
CTGCTACGACCCGCTGTGGGTGGAGCGCCGTGGGCCGGCCGACTGCGCGGATCTCGTGCCGCCGGGCGCCATTGTGCGGGCCTTGGCCGGTGGGGTGGGTCGCGTCACCGACCGTGGGCCGCTGGGCTGCGGGCACGGCGTCCGCCTGGCCCTTGCCACGCCCCTCGGCGGCTGGGCCGTCTGGCCGCCGGCGCTGGCGGCGCGCCCCGACGGCGCGGCGGTAGTGCTGGATCTGGACGACGACGGCGCCCAGGAGCGCGTCGAGCCGTGGGGCTGCGCCGTCAAACCGATCGAATGAGATCCACGAGCGCCTCGACCGACGCCATCGGCACCGCGTTGTAGATGGACGCCCGCAGCCCGCCCAGATCGCGGTGCCCCTTGAGGCCGATCATGTCCAGCGCCTCGGCTCGCTGCACGAAGGCCGCGTCACGGGCCTTGTCGCCCGTCGTGAAGGTGACGTTCATGCGCGACCGGCTGTCTGGGCGGGCCATGCCCTCGAAGCCGGGGCTCCGATCGATGGCCTCGTAGAGCAAGCGCGCCTTGGCCTCGTTAGTGCGCGCCATGCCCTCGAGGCCGCCCTGGGCCTGCACCCAGCGCGCCACCAGGCCCACCACGTAGATCGCGAAGGTGGGCGGCGTGTTGAACATCGAGTCCTGCGACGCGTGGGTCGCGTACCGCAGGATCTTCGGCGTGCGCTCGTCCCCGCCAAAGCGCCGGCTCACGGTCTTGCGCGCGATGATCACCGTCACCCCCGACGGGCCGGCGTTCTTCTGTGCGCCGGCGTAGATCAGATCGAAGGGGGTCACGTCCACCGGGCGCGACATGAAGTCGCTCGACAGGTCGCCGACCAGCGGCGCGTCGGCCGGGGGCACGTGGTCCCACTGGGTCCCGTAGATGGTGTTGTTGCTGGTGAAGTGCAGGTAAGGCGCGCCCTCGGGCACGGCCAGCGCGACCTCGGGGCCGGGCACGTGGCCGAAGTTCTCGGCGGCGCTGCTCCAGATCTCGTGCGCCTCGCCGATGATCCGCGCCTCCTTCAGCGCCTTGGTGGCCCAGACGCCCGTGTTCACGTAGGCGCCGCCGGAACCCAGGTTCAGCGGCACCATGGCGAACTGGAGGCTCGCCCCGCCCTGCAGGAAGAGCACCTCGTGGGTGTCGGGCAGGTCGTACAGCTCTCCGATGGCCGCGCGCGCGCCATCGATGATCGGCGCGTAGGCGGCCGATCGGTGGCTCATCTCCATGACGCTCAGGCCGTGCCCGCCCTGGTCGAGCAGGTCACGCTGGACCGTTTGGAGCACGGCCATTGGCAAAGCCCCCGGCCCGGCGTTGAAGTTGTGCTTCCGCTTCGCCATCATCCGCTCCCTCCGTGTCGGCACCGCCGGCACGATTCACAGCACGAAGGCCCCCCAATGTCCACCGAACCGCTCTTCCTCCGCGCCTGCCAGGGTCTGCCGACCGAGCGGACGCCGATCTGGCTCATGCGCCAGGCCGGCCGCTTCATGCCCGAGTACCGCGCGGTGCGGGCCAAGGCCGACTTCTGGACGCTGTGCAAGACGCCCGAGCTGGCCTGCGAGGTCACGCTCCAGCCCATCGACGCCTTCGGGCTCGACGCGGCCATCGTCTTCAGCGATCTGCTCACGGTCCTCCCGCCCATGGGGTGCCCGGTGCACTTCGGCAAGGGTCACGGCCCCGAGGTCGAGAACGCCGTCGACGGTCCCGCCGACGTCGACCGCCTGCGAGACTTCGACGCCCGCGAGGACCTCGCCTACGTCGGCGACGCGATCAGGATGATCGTGGGCGCCCTGCCCGCGGATGTGCCGCTGATCGGCTTCGCCGGCGCGCCGTTCACGCTGGCCAGCTACCTCATCGAGGGCGGCTCGAGCCGGCAGTTCATGAAGACCAAGACCTTCTTGCACCAGGAGCCCGAGGCGGCGGACCGCTTGTTTTCGCGGCTCGCATCGGTGGTCATCGATCTGCTGAACCTGCAGATCGACGCCGGCTGCCGGGCCGTGCAGATCTTCGACTCCTGGGCCGGCTGCCTCGACCCGGACGACTACGCCCGGTGGGGTGTGCGCTACACCCGGCGCATCGTGGAGGGCGTCAAGCGGCCCGGGATCCCGGTCATCGTCTTCGCGAAGGGCACCGGCACCTACCTCGACCTGGTCGCCCAGACCGAGGCCGACGTGCTGGGGGTGGACTGGACGCTGCCCCTCGACCGCGCGCGCGCCCTGGTGGGGCCGAAGCCCGCGCTGCAGGGCAACCTGGATCCGGCGCGCCTGCTGGGCACCTGGGAGACGCTGCGGCCCGCCATCGACCGCGTCCTCGACGCCGCGGGCGACGGGCGCGGGCACATCTTCAACCTGGGCCACGGGATCGATCGGCACACGCCGGTGGACAACGTGCGGCGCCTCGTCGAGCACGTACAGTCGACCTCGGGGGCGCGGCGCCCATGAAGGTGGCGGTCGTCGGCGGGGGTATCAGCGGGCTCGCCGCGGCGTGGCGCCTGCGTGGCGCCGGCTGTGAGGTGGTGCTGCTCGAGGCCGATCCGTGCCACGGTGGCAAGGTGCGCAGCGAGGCCGTCGACGGCTACCTCGTCGAGCACGGGCCCAACGGCTTCCTCGACAGCCGCCGGCAGGTGCTCGAGCTGGCGCGGGACGCTGGACTGGGCGCGCGGATCACGCAGGCCGACCTTGCGGCGGCGCGTCGCTACCTGTACCTGGACGGTGCGTTGAAGGAGGCCCCCCATGGGCCGGCGTCCTTCCTGGCGGGCAGCCTGCTCAGCGCGCGCGGAAAGGCCCGGATGTTGGCCGAGCCCTTCGTGCGCGCGCGGCGCAGCACCGAGGACGAGTCGGTCCTCGACTTCGCCACGCGGCGCATCGGGCGTGAGGCCGCCGAGCGGTTGGTCGATCCGATGGTCACGGGCATCTTCGCCGGCGACACGAGCCGGCTCAGCCTGCGAGCGGCCTTCCCCCGCCTGCACCGCCTCGAGCAGGACCACGGCGGGCTGATGCGCGGCATGGTCGCGATGATGCGCGCGCGCAAGGCCGGCCTGGACTCGGCCTCGGGGCCGGCGGGCACGTTGACCTCGTTTCCGGGCGGCCTCGGCGAGCTCATCGTCGCGTTGGCGTCCGGCCTGGGTCAGGCGGCGCACACCGCCCGTCCGGTGCGGGCCCTCGAGCGCATCGGACACCGTTGGCGGGTGCGCGCGGCCGGGGGCGAGCCCATCGAGGCGGACGCGGTGGTGCTGGCCACGCCGACGGACGTGACCGCGCGGCTGGTGGCGTCCGTCGCGCCGGGCGCGGTGGGGCCGCTCGAGGACATCCGCTACGCCCCCGCGGCGGTGGTGGCGCTGGGCTTCCCGGTCGGCGGCCTGCCGCGACCGCTCGACGGCTTCGGCTACCTGGTGCCGAGCGGCGAGCGGCGGCGCGTGCTGGGCGTGCTGTGGTCGAGCACCATCTTCCCGGGGCGGGCGCCCGCGGGGCACGCTTTGATACGCACGATCGTCGGCGGGGCGCGGCACCCAGAGCTCCTGGATCTCGACGACGAGGCCCTGATCGAGGTCGTCGTGACCGAGCTGTCGGTCACGATGGGCGGGGCGCTCCCGGCGCCGGTGTTCGCGCGCGTCGTGCGCTGGCCTCAGGGGATCCCGCAATACGAGTTGGGGCACCTGGATCGCGTGGCGGCAGCCGAGGCGGCGCTGCGGCCCACGGGCGGGTTGCACCTCGCGGGCAACGGCCTCTACGGGGTCAGCCTGGCGGATTGCGTGGCCCGCGCCGACGCGCTGCCGGCGATCGTCCTGCACACCGATTGATCGACGCGCGCGTCTCGGGACGCGCGGCGCGACGGACGAGGAGGGCGGCGCCGTCAATCCTCCGTCGCGCCCTCGGCCGTCGCGGCTGACTGGATGGCGCACGCCAGCGACAGGAACAGGTGGTGCCGATGGCGCTCGTGCAGCAGCTCGTCGTCCGCGATGAGGCGGGCACGCGTCTCGAGCTCCATGAGGGCGCCGAGGCGCTCGCTCTCGATGCCGGTGATGGCGTGGTGCAGATCGCCCTTGACGCGACCCGCGGAGGCCAGCGCCAACCGCGCGCCCTGGGTGCTCTCCCAGCCCTCCGCCTCGGCCTCGACGAGGAGCTGCCGCTCCGCCTGCACGTCGCGCAGCGAGGCGGCCAGGGCCCGCGCGTCTCGCAGCGTGGGGGCGGCCGGATCGACCGGGCGCAGGTCGCGCCGCGCTTCGTCGGCCAGCGCCGCGTTGATGGCCTCGAGCGCGTGGTAGGTGTCGACGAAGTGGTCGTCGAGCGCCTGCAGTCGCTGGCGAAGCGCCGCCAGGGCGCGCTCCCGCGTTCGCAGATCCTGCTCGGCGTGCGCGAGCACCCGGGTCGCGTCGGCCAGGCGCTCTTGCATCGCGGCGAAGCGCTCCGCGAGTCGGCCCGCCAGCGCCGCAGCGTCGACCTCGGCCTGTTCGCGCCGCCGCGCCAGCCCGTGCAGATCTGAGTCCCGCTGCTCGAGCGCCGTGAGCAGCACCAGGATCTCCGGCGGAACGTGCGCTGGGTGGAACAGCCCGTTGCAGACCTCGAGCAGCTCGACCTCGAAGGCCCGTCGCGTCCGCTCACGCGGCGACGGCAGCTCCACCAGCCGGCCGGCGAGGCGGACGGTGCTCCCCTGCCGAGCCACCGTGGTCAGGCCGCGCTGCGCCCCGTCGATCGCGTCGAGCAGGGCCCGCGCGTCTTGCCAGCGGTCCTCGAGGCGCGGCGCGAGGCAGCGCGCGATCAGGCGCTTCGCGCCGGGCGACACGTCGTCGCGGGGGAGCGGCGGTGGCTGCTCGGCGCGCGTCACGATCACCGACAGCGCCAAGATGGTCCGCGCCATGTAAGGCGGTCGCCCGCAGAGGCACTCGAACAGGGTCGCGCCGAGACCGTACAGATCCGAGCGCGGCTCGTGGCCAATCCCGCGGAACGCCTCAGGGGCGGTGTAGACCGGCGTGCCCAGGAACACGCCCTCTGCGGTTTGCACCATCTTCTCGGGGTCGTCCGCGTTGAGCGACGCGATGCCCAGGTCGAGGATCTTGACCCGACCGTCCTGCTCGCCCCCGCGGCAGAGGAAGAGGTTGTCGGGCTTGATGTCCCGATGGACCGCCCGGCGATGGATGACCTCGAGCCCGCGCGCCGTCTGGCGGGCGATGTCGAGCACGACGGCCTCGCTCAGCGGGCCCTCGCGATCGAGCCGCTGCCGCAGGGTCTCTCCACAGAGGCGCTCCATCACGACGTAGGGGCGTCGATCCTGGGTGACGCCCGCGTCGAGGACGCGCACGACGTTGGGATGATCCAGCGACCAGCAGAAGCGCCCCTCCTGGAGCGTGCGGACCACGGCGTCGGCGTTCCGGCGCAGGTGGGTGTGCAGCACCTTGACGGCGACGGGCTCATCGGTCGCGATCCGTCGGGCCGCGTGGACCTGGCTGAAGGCGCCCTCGCCGAGGAGCCCCTCGACTCGGAGGCCTTCGATTCCCAGGTTCGACGTCATGCGGCGACGCTATCAGCTTGATTCATGGTCGTCGACACGGCGCGCGGGGCCCGTCCGACGTCGGCGAGGCGAGCCACGGCGCGGTGGTACCACGCGAGGGACCGGTGGCTCACGGCGCGGGGGTGAGCACCACCGAGCCGCGGGCGTTCACGAAGGGATCGTCGGGCTCGGCGTCGGCGGGGGGCGGCTCGAGGCTCATCAGGTAGCGCGGCGCGCTCTCGCTGTTGCGGAAGCTGCCGTCGGCCACCGGGCGATAGCGGTCGCAGACCATGCGGGCCGCCAGGCCGAAGGCGGTGCCCTGGGCGGCCGCGACCTGCTCGCGCCCCGCGTAGTGCACGATCACGTCGGGTAGGTCGAAGGCCTGCATCCCCTCGGTGAGGATGTGCCCGGCGTCGCCCATCACCTCGACGAACAGGTGGAACAGCGAGGTGGCGTCGGTTGGATCGAGGCCCTCGAGCGACGCGGGCATCAGCACCTTCATCGCGGTCTCGACGTAGAGCCCCAGCGCGCCCTGGGCGACGGCGTCCAGCGCGAGGCGGGCGCCGGCGCGGGCGTGCGTCAGATCGCCGGGCGCGTCGAACTCCGCGGTCGCGGTCAGGACGCCTTGGTGGCCTCGCAGGGTGACCAGATCGCCCTTCCCCACGGTGCCGGCGCGGCGGCCCAGATCGCCGAACTCGTCGACGAGCGCGGGGACCGGTGGCCCGTAGTCGAGGTGCAGGGGCGTGTCGAAGGCCGGAGCCTTGCTCCACGGTGCGGCGAGAGTGAGGATGATGCGGCCCATGCGCCCCTTGTGCGCGGCGCGCGGGGTCGAAGGCAAGAGGAGAACGTCTGATCCATGGCCAACACGCCGGAAAGAGCGCCACGAACGGTGCGCTACATCAAGCCGCTGGGGCCCCGGGTGCTCGTGCGGGTGCTCAAGATCGACGACCGGTCGAGCGCCGGGCTGTACCTGCCCGAGGGGGTCGGCGAGAAGCACCATGACGCGCTCTACGGCGAGGTGGTCGAGGTGGCGCGGGCCGAGGAAGCGGACCAACCCGGGCTGGGTCGCAACGTGAGCGGCGTGCCGCTGGGGGCCTTCGTCCTGTTCCCGAAGAGCGAGGGTCTACGGGTGCCCTGGGACGATGGGCTTCGGTTGCTCGAGGTCGCGTCCCTCCACGCGGTCGTCGAAGAGGTCGAGCCCGACGCCCTGCAGTGACCCATCAGGCAGTGATGGATCAGCGCGCGGCGTCGGGGGCGGCGGCGTCGGGGGCGGCGGCGTCGGGGCGCGCCGCATCGGGGGTCGCGGCGTCGG
>CALBMW010000551.1 GCA_937896275.1 uncultured Myxococcales bacterium | reverse complement strand
ATCACGGCAGGCAGCCGGTCGGGCGCCTGCGCCGCGGCGCGGAGGGCGTCGGCGCCAGGCACGACGCGCGGGTGACGAGCGGTCAGTCCACCACCACGAGCAGGTCGCGGGCCGTGGTCAGCCGCCCGAAGGGGCTCAGGGTGTGGCCGTGGCTGCGCGCCAGCGCCTCGAACTCGGCCTCGCGCCCCGCGCCCACCGCTACCATCAGCCCCCCGCTGGTCTGCGGATCGCACAGGATGGCACGGCGCGCCGGGTCGACCGGCCCGACGAGCTCGCCGTAGCTGGCGAAGTTGCGCTCCGTTCCGCCCGGGATGGCGCCCCGTGCGACGTAGTCGAGCAGCGCATCCCGGTCGAAGGTGGGCACGCGATCGAAGACGATCTCAGCGGTGACCTGGGCGGCGCGGCACATCTCGATCAGGTGGCCCAGCAGGCCGAAGCCGGTCACGTCGGTGAGCGCCTGCACCGTGGTGGACGCGCCCAGCGCCGCGCCCAGGTCGTTGAGTCGCACCATGCTGTCCCGCGCCAGCCCGACGTGCTCGGGCGCGAGCACGCCCTTCTTCTCGGCGGTCGTCAGGATGCCCACCCCAAGCGGCTTGGTCAGGTACAGGCTGGCGCCCGGCGTGGCCCCGGCGTTGGTCTTGAGGTGTTCGATCGCCACCCGGCCGCTCACCGCCAGGCCGAAGATCGGCTCGGGGCTGTCGATGCTGTGTCCGCCCGCCAGTGGGATGCCCGCCACCGCGCAGATCTCGCGCGCGCCCGCCAGTACTCGCCCTGCCACGGCGCCCGGCAGCTTGTCGAGCGGCCAGCCGAGGATGGCGATCGCCACCAGCGGGCGCCCGCCCATCGCGTAGATGTCGCTGATCGCGTTGGCCGCCGCGATGCGCCCGAAGTCCATCGGATCATCGACGATGGGCATGAAGAAGTCGGTCGTCGACAGGAGGGCGGTGCCGTCACCCAGGTCGAAGGCGGCGGCGTCGTCGCGCGTGCCGTGGCCCACCAGCAGCCCGGGGAAGTCGGCGCTGGCGCCCGCGGCGGTGAGGATCTCGTCGAGCGCCTTCGGGGCGATCTTGCAGCCGCAGCCGGCGCCGTGGCTGTAGCGGGTCAGCCGCACGGCGCCGTCGTCAGGCGGGGTCGTCAAGGGGCGTGCCTCGGGCTCTCAGCGCTTGCGCTGCACCGGCGTGGGCGCGCGCCGGGCGTTGGTCTTGCGGATGGCACCCCAGTAGGGGGCCGCGCACGGGCGGTCGACGTAGCGGCCGGTGCCGCGCTCGGTGTGCAGCTGCCCGTCGGCCCACAGGACGCGGCCGCGAGACAGGGTGATGGCGGGGACGCCCTGCACGGTCATGCCCTCGTAGATGTTGAAGTCGATGTTCTGGTGGTGCGTGTCCTTGGAGATCGTCCGGGTGCCCTGCGGATCCCAGACCACGAGATCGGCGTCCGCGCCCACCGCCACCGCCCCCTTCTTGGGGTACAGGTTGAAGATGCGCGCGCAGTTGGTCGACGTGACCGCCACGAACTCGCTCGGCGTCAGCCGCCCGGTGTTGACGCCGTGGTGCCACAGGACGGCCATGCGATCCTCGACGCCGCCGGTCCCGTTGGGGATCTTGCGGAAGTCGTCGAGCCCCGCCTGCTTCTGTGGTGTGCAGAAGCAGCAGTGATCGGTGGCCGTGGTCTGCAGCATGCCCGCGGCGAGCCCGCGCCAGAGCGCCTCCTGGTGCTCCTTCGAGCGGAAGGGTGGGCTCATCACATGGTGCGCGGCGGTGTTCCAGTCGGGGTCGCGATAGACGCTGTCGTCGATGACCAGATGCTGGGCCAGCACCTCGCCGAACACGCGCTGCCCCTCGAGGCGGGCGCGGGTGATGGCCTCGAGCGCGTCCTTGCACGAGGTGTGGACCAGGTAGAGCGGCGTGCCGAGCACCTCGGCGATGCGGATCGCGCGGTTGGCGGCCTCGCCCTCGACCTCGGGCGGGCGCGACAGCGGGTGCCCCTCGGGGCCGTGGATGCCCATCTCGAAGATGCGCTTCTGCAGCTGGAACACCAACTCGCCGTTCTCGGCGTGCACGGTGCACAGCGCGCCGAGCTCGGCGGCCCGGGTAAAGCTGTTCACCAGGACCTCGTCGTCGGCCATGATGGCGCCCTTGTACGCCATGAAGTGCTTGAAGCTGTTGACCCCGTGCTCCTCGCACAGCGTCTTCATTTCGGCGTGGACGGTGTCGTCCCACCACGTCACCGCCACGTGCAGCGAGTAGTCCGACGCTGACTTCTCGGCCCAGCCCCGCCACGCGTGCCACGCCTCGAGCAGCGACTGCCCCGGGTTGGGGATGGCGAAGTCGATGATCATGGTGGTGCCGCCCGCGGCCGCCGCCGAGGTGCCCGTGAAGAAGTCCTCGCTGGCGGTGGTGCCCATGAAGGGCAGCTCCATGTGGGTGTGCGGATCGATGCCGCCGGGCATGACGTAGCAGCCGCCGGCGTCGATGACGCGCGTGCCGCCGGGGACGTCGAGGTCGAGCCCGATGGCGCGGATCGTCTCGCCCTCGACGTAGACATCGGCGCGCGTCTCGGAATCGGCGGTGACGACGGTGCCACCCTTGATGATCAACGACATCGGGAGACCCTCCTTCGACTTCTGGTGGGGCGCACGCTATCAGAGCTTCGGGGCGGTCGTCAGCCGATCTGTCGGTCCCGCGCGTCGGTCCGGCGCCTCAGCTGGGCGGGAACGCCTCGCCCAGCGCCGCCCAGGTCACCGCCACCGCGTCGTCGTGGCCGGCCGCGTCGGCGATCAGGCCCGTGTCTGCGCCGATACGGGCAGCGAGGCCGGCCAGGCGCGGCGCGAGGGCTGCGCGGGCCTGGTGTAGCGCGGCGGTCAGCAGCGGATCGTCGGTCGCATCCACGCGGTCGGCCAACGCGGCGAAGGCGACGCACCAAGCCGCGGCCTCGGACACCGCGAAGCGCAGGGGCTGGGCGGGCGCGGCGGCCGCGGCGGGCACGACCGCGCGGGCCAGCAGCGCGAGGCGGGTCAGCCCGAGGTCGGGACGGCGCTCGGCGAGGGCCGTCAGCAGCGCCGGCGGGGAGGCGGCGGCCAGGGTGCCGTCGGGATCGTCGGCCCAGCGGTCGAAGTCGTCCACCGGCGCCCACAGCGCCGCCCGCGAAGACGCGGGGTCGACCGGCGCGAGGGGCCAGCGCCGGGCGTGGCGCCACAGCTCGTCGAGCTGAAGCTGGCTGCTGCCGTCGAAGATGCCGAAGATCGGGGCGTCGCGGCGCAGGCGCGCGAAGCCCGGTTGCCGCATGAGCGAGCGCGCGCCGAGCACGATCCCCGCCTCGTGCACGGTCGTCTCGAGCAAGGCCGGACACAGCAGCTTCGCGGCGCTCGTCAGGTCGCGCGCCGCCATGCCCCGCCGGCCGGCGGCGCGGGCCGCTCGGCGTCCCAAGGCCAGGCCCAGCGCGAGCCGCGCGATCCCGTCGGTGAGCAACGCGCGGACGCCGCCGAGGTCGGCGATCGGGCCGCCGTACAACACCCGCTCCCGGGCGTGCGCGAAGGCCTGGGCCCAGGCGGCGGCGTGGGCGCCCAGCGCGATCAGCAGATGGGCTGCCTGAAGGCCGGTTG
>CALBMW010000550.1 GCA_937896275.1 uncultured Myxococcales bacterium | reverse complement strand
CCGTCGAGCCGCGGCTGCGGACGTACGCCGCGGAGCGCCCGCCCGGCGCGTCCGCGGCAGGCGGGCGATTGACGGACACCTCTCGAGAGCCCCCGGCGGGCGCCCGCCTGCTGGGCCTCCGCGCCGCTTGGTGTTGCCGGGCGGCGCGGTCCCCACCTTGACGCCGGTCACCCACCCGGCGTATTGCGCCCCCCATGCGCATCGCCTACATCACCGATGAGACCATGCCCAACGCGTCGGCCAGCGGCCTGCAGATCGTGCAGACGCTGGCGGCCCTGGCCGAGGCCGGCGCGCGGGTGGACATGCTGTACCCGGTCGCGCCCGGCGACCGGCGAGACGAGGCGCTCCGGCGGGCCGAGCTCTCGGCCTACTTTCACGTCGAGTGCGGCTTCGGGCTGGCACCGCTACCGGCCGCGCTGACCGCTTGGCGCCCACCCATCAAGGTGGCCCAGGCAGGCCTGGCGACGGTGCGGGCGCTCGGTGCGCGCTACGACGTGGTGTACACGCGCAACGTCGGGCCCATCCTGCCGGTGCTGGCGGCCGGCCGGCCCCTCGTGTTCGAGACCTACCGGCCGCTGACCCAGCAATACCCGGCATCGCGCGGACCCTTTCGGTCCGTGTCGCGGCACCCGCGCTTCATCGGCATCGTGACGCACAGTCGCTACGCGCGCGACGCCTTCCTGAGAGACGGGCTGCCGGTCGATCGCGTCGAGACGGTCTACAACGGCTTCGATCCCTCGGCCTTCGCCAACGAGCGCTCACCGGCGGCAGCGCGCGCGCTGCTGGGGCTGCCCGAGCAGCCGACGGTGGTCTACACCGGCCGCATCGCGCCACTCAAACGGATCGATCTGCTGCTGGATGCGGCCGAGCGGCTTCCCCACGTTCGCTGGGTGCTGGCCGGCGCGTACGACACCGACGAGGCGCGTCCGTTGACGGCGCGCGCCCGGACGCTGCCCAACGTGACGCTGCTGGGCTACCTGACGGGTGACCGGCTGGTGGTCGCGTTGCAGGCGGCCGACGCGCTGGTGATCCCGCCGAGCGCCGATCCCCTGGAGGCCTTCAAGACCACGGTGCTGCCGATCAAGACCTTCACCTATCTGGCGGCGGGGCGGGCCATCCTCGCCGGCGCAACCGCCGATCTCACCGAGCTGCTCGAGGACGGGCGCAACGCGCGCCTGGTGCGGCCCGATGATCTGGGGGCGCTCGTCGAGGCGGCGCGGGCTCTGCTCAGCGACGCCGACGCGCGTGCGCGGCTGGCCGACGGCGCGCGGCGCACGGCGGCCGAGCTGACGTGGGGGGCCCGGGCGCAGCGCCTGCTCGCGTTCATCGAGCGGCGCCTGGCCACGATGAGGCCCTGACGCGGGCGGTTCCGCCGCGCCACGAGTCGCGGACGGCCTCGGCGGTGTCGGCTTCGGCATGGTCGGCCTCGGCGTGGTCGGCCTCGGCGTGGTCGGCCTCGGCGTGGTCGGCCTCGGCGTGGCACATCGGCGGGCCGCCGTGCCCAACCCGCCAACCCCTTCAGGCGAGCCAGTCGGCGAGCGGGCGAAAGACCTGGGACTCGGCACAATCGCTGATGAACAGATCGGCGTGGGCCATCGGGCGACGCTCGCTCCCCGCGATCAGCAGCGTGCGCCGGGCGCCACGCATCACGTTGTGCGCGGAGCAGACGGTGGCCTCGGGCACGATGCCGTCCGCGTTGGCCACCACCGTCAGGAGCGGCAGGTCGAGCGCGGCGACGTCGGTCGTCAGGTTGCGACCTGCGTGCAACAGATCCCCCCCGCGAACCCAGCGCGCGATCTCGCGGTTGATGGTCGGGATCGGGTCGTCGACCGTCTGCACCAGCGTGGCCGGCTCGGACAGATCGCAGATGGCCGGGTGCAGGTACATGTGCAGCAAGCCGGGGACGCGCGCGGCGAGCGGCAAGAGGTGCCGGGCCACGCCGCGCATGTTGCGCAGCGGCAGCATGCTCCACAGCGGGGGCGCCGCGCTCAGCGTGCGCAGCAGCGGGTGCGCGGCGGTCCAGCGCAGGGGGCCGCCCAGGTTCACCATGCGCGCCACCGGATGCCCTGGCGTCCACGCCGCGTGCATGAACATGTAGGTGGCGCCCAGGCTGCACCCGATCACGTCGACCTGTTCAGCCGTCACGGCGCTCAGGCGCCGCACCTCGGCGATGGCCGCCGGCAGGTCCGTCATCGCGACGTCGGCCATGCCGAAGCCTCGCGAGCCCCGCGCCCGATGAGCGTGGCCCTGTCCGCGCAGGTCGAGGCACCAGACCTCGTGGCCGCGCGCCGCGAGGTAGCCCGCGATGGACTCCCCGCGCGGGTGGTAGCCCAGGATGAAGCTGTTCATCGCGAAGCCCGGCACCATCACGATCGGACGGCTGTCCGGGCGCAGCGCGGCAGGATCGGCGAAGCGGTGCAAGGCCAGCTGCCAGCCGGCCCCGTTGTGAACGAAACGCGTGGTGCGCTCCAGGCTCAAGCCTCGTCTCCATCGTCGCTGCCGCGCGCGGTGCCGACGCCGGCGAGGAAGCCGTGCGTCAACGGGTGCGCGCGCGGCGCGTTCGTCCCGCCGGGACCGAAGGTCACGACCGTGGCGGCGAGGTCGCCATCGTCGGGTGGCTGGGGGCGACTTCGGTCGGTGGCCTGGGCCTGACTGTCGACGTGCAGGGTGCGCGTCGGGAACGCGAAGTCCACGCCCACCCGGGCGGCGAGCGTCTTGATGGCGACCAGAAGCTGGTGTCGCGTCTGCAACTCCCGGCTCCAGGTGTCGACCTTCACGAACGCGTAGAACATGATCTCGAGGGCTGACTCGCCGAAGTCGACGAAGTGCACCTCGTAGTAGTCCTTCCGCGTCTGGGGGTGCGCCGCGATGATGGCGCGTATCCCCTCGACGAAGGCCTCGATCTGGCTGGGGCTGCTGTCGTAGCCGATGCCGAAGCGCGCGGTGATCCGGCGGTAGGTGCGGCGTGACATATTGTCGATGCTGGCGTTGGCCAGCACCGAGTTGGGCACCGAGATCACGCTGTCGTAGAAGGTGCGTACCTGCGTCGAGCGCAGCCCGATCTCGAGCACGGTCCCCTCGACGCCGGCCGCCTTGATCCAGTCGCCGACGTAGAAGGGCGCGTCGACCATGATCGTGACAGATCCGAAGAGGTTGGCCGCGGTGTCTTTGGCCGCGAGGGCCAGCGCCAGGCCGCCGATGCCGAGACCGGCCAGCAGGCTCGTGACGTCGACGTGCAGGTTCTGGAGCACGAAGACGAGGCCGATGGCGACGACCACCACGCGCAGGGTCTTGCGGATCAAGACCGCGAGTTGGTCGTCCATCTTGCCCGCGGTGACCCGGGCGCGCGCCTCGAGGCGCAGCGTGAAGACG
>CALBMW010000549.1 GCA_937896275.1 uncultured Myxococcales bacterium | reverse complement strand
CCCGGCGATTCGTTGCGGCCCCGGATCCGCTCGATCCCTTCGCCACGGCACCGGCAGAGGCCCGCACGATGATCCAGCGCCTCTTTGTCCCATCGCGGGTGATCGAGGCGGCGTTGCATCGCACCGAGAGGGATGCCGGGTCGGGCGCCGCGGTGTTCCCGCTTCGCTTCGAGCTGGCGGTCGCTTCCCTCGACGGCGAGCGCGTGGAGCGCCGCGTGCTCGACTGGCGCTGCGCGACGGGTGAGTGAGAGCGGGCGGCCCCGGGCTCGCCACGCGCCGCCCGTCACCGCCGCACCCAAGTGAGAAGTGAGTATGTTCGACCCCACGCTCCGCCGGCGGGCCGCCGGGGTCAGGCGAACGGTCGCTCCCGGGCTTCGCCGGGCATCGCCGCTCGTGACAACCCTGCTCGCCTCCCCCATCCTGAGCCCCATGCGCACCCTGACCGTGATCGCCGCCCTGCTCGGCGTGCCCTTCGCCGCCGCCGCGCAGGATGACCGCCCCGCCTGGACGCTCCAGGTGGATCCCCTCACCACCTACCTGGGCTTCGTCCACCTCCAGGTCGAGCGCGCCCTGCACCCACACCTGTCGCTCTACCTCGGCCCCCACGCCCGCCTCTTCTCGGCCCCTGGCCTCGACGCCGAGGACTTCGTCGGCTACGGCTTCGAACTCGGCGTCCGCTACTTCTTCCGTCCAACCGCTCCCGAGGGCTGGTGGGCCGAGGTCCGCGGCGTCGCTGCCCACCTGAGCACGCCGGACGACGGCACGGCGTTCGGCGGCTACGCCAGCGCCCTGGGCGGCTACACCGCGATCTTCGACGGCTGGTTCGTGCTCGCGGGCGGCCTGGGCGTGCAGTACCTGCACTACCGCGTGGCGGAGCTGGGCCCCCAGCGCGTCTCGGTCGCGGCGCACACCACCGTGGGCGTGGCGTTCTGAATCGAGCCGAACCTCGCCGACCATGAAGCGCCACCCTGGGCTCCGGACTCCCAAGGAGTAGGAGGTGACGCCATGGGCCGTGACGAAGGGTCGACCGTTGGTTTTGACGCCGTCCAGGCTTGGCTGCGCACCCACGTGCACCCCGAAGCGCTCCTCGTGGCCCTCACTTCGCTGGGCGCCGAAGAGGCCGCCGGCGCGAAGGCCTACGGCTATGGGCGCCCCCTTCAGGTGACCTTCGAGACCCACGGTGAGCCGCAGCATCTGGTGCTCCGCACGATGGCCCCCGACCCCTTCGGCCACGACCGACGCTCCGATCGCGTGGCCGCGATGCTGCTGGCTCGCGACACCTTTGGCCACGTGCCACAGCACATCCGCCCCCACGACGTCGGCGTGATCGACACCGACGGGCACCTGGTGTCGATCCCCCCCGGCGACGCCTTCCTCGTGACCGACTACGCCCTGGGCACCCTCTACGCGGGCGACCTCGGTCGCATCGCCCGCACCCGGATCGCCACACCGCTCGACGTCGCGCGCGCCGCGGCTCTGGGGCGCTACCTCGCCGCCCTGCACGCCGAGCACGCGCCGCCCGAGGCCTGGCGACGATGTCTGCGCGACACGATCGGCAGCGGCGAGGGCATCTTCGGGCTCTGCGACAGCTACCCCGTGGGCGATCCCACCGCCACCGCCCGCCGGCTCGAAGCCATCGAGCGGGCCGCGGTGGGTTGGCGCTGGCGCCTGCGGGGTCACGCCTACCGCGCGCGGCGCACCCACGGGGACTTCCACCCCTTCAACCTCCTGTTTCGCGACGGCGAGGACTTCACCGCGCTCGACTGCAGCCGCGGCGGCGCCGGCGAGCCGGCCGACGACGTGACCTGCCTCGCCGTCAACTACCTGTTCTTCGCGCTGCGCGGTGGCGGCCACTTCGGCGAACCCTTCCGCGCCCTCTGGGACGCCTTCTTCTCGGCCTACGCGCGCGGGCGCGCCGATGAAGAGCTCTACGGCGTCGTGGCCCCCTTCTTTGCCTGGCGTTGCCTCGTGCTCGCGAGCCCCGTCTGGTATCCCGAAGTGAGCGAAGCCGTCCGCGACCGCCTGCTGTGCTTCTCCGAGCGCCTGCTCGAGGGCGCGCCCTTCCGACCGGATCAAGTGGAGGCGCTGCTGTGACCACCCTGTCTCGACTGCGCGGCGCCGTGGTGTGGCTGACCGGCGCGCCGGCGAGCGGCAAGACGACCCTGGCCCGAGGGCTGGTCGAGGCCCTGCGCGCCAGCGGCGAGCCGGTGCTCTGGCTCGACAGCGACGATCTGCGCCCCGTGCTGGCCCCCGGCGAGGCCTACGATCCCGCGGGGCGTGACCGCTTCTACGCGGCGCTGGGGCACCTGGCCGTGCGCGCCGCGGCCGGCGCTGTCACCACGGTCGTCAGCGCCACCGCGTCGCGCCGCCACTACCGCGACGACGTCCGTCGCGCCGTGCCCCGCTTCATCGAGGTGCTGGTCACCTGCGATCCGCTCGAGCTCAGACGTCGCGACCCCAAGGGCCTCTACGCGGCCGCCGACGCGGGCGAACTGGACCACCTGCCCGGCGTCGGCACCAAACGGTCGACACGCCAGCATGACGGCATTGCCATGGCGGGCTTTTGCCAGAGCGTCGGCTCCTCCTCCAAAAGCCCGCTCGGCGATGAACCCGATGTCGCCCTGGTCGTCGAGCGCAGCGATCGACGCCGGGTACTCGCCGATCGCCAGATTGCTCGCCGGCGTGACACAAACGACCTCGACGTCGGACGGATCGGGGAGCAACGGATCAGCGACGAGCACCGGGAGGTTGACCGTGTCGAACGTGAACCGGGTGCCGACCGTCTCGTAGCCAACGACACCGTCGTCGTCGCCGACCACGTCGCCGTAGTGCAGCCCGGTGCCCGCCAGCATCCAATGGTCGTCGCGGTAGACGACGAACCCGCCGATGCCCCGCGGTGTCGCCTGGCCGAACCGGCTGTACAGCCCGTACATCGATGAGGCTCCGAGGAAACGGCTCTCGGGCCTGCCGACGGCCGGATCACACCACATCCCCGTCATCGCCGAGGGATCGTCGGCGATAACCGGATCGTCGAGGTGAGCCGAGTACTTGTGGCACACCATCGCGCCGCCGTCGTCGGTGAGGCGGACCTGCCAGAACATCGTGTTGCCCGAAAACGAGGCGTAGTTGCCGCCAGCAGCCACGAAGCGCTCGACGGCGTCACGTTGCAGACCCGACCAGTACTCGTCGTGGCCTGCTCCGATCACCAGCTGATAGCCATCGGTCAGCCCCTCCAACCGCTCGAGATCGCTCGACACCGCATAGTCGAATTCGAGCCCAGCGCGTTCGGCCCACTCGACGAAACGGCGGTCGTAGGTGAACCAGCCGGCGGACCCCATGTATCCCGGGTAGCCGTGCTCGTAGCGGTAGCGC
>CALBMW010000548.1 GCA_937896275.1 uncultured Myxococcales bacterium | reverse complement strand
GGGCATCCCGCCCAGCTTGCCGGCGGGCGGCATCGTCCCCGGCGCGCCCATCCCGGGCTGCGCGGCTGGCACGGCGCCGAGCTTGCCGGCCATCCCCGGCTGCGCCATGCCGGGCTGAACCATCCCCGGCTGCACCATGCCGGGCTGGGCTGCGGGCACGGCGCCGAGCTTGCCGGCCATCCCCGGCTGGGCCGCCGCGGGCACCGCCCCCGTGGTAGTGCCGAGCTTGCCGGTGGCCGGCTTCGTCCCCGTGGCCGTCTTCGAGGCCGCCATCGCGGGGTCCAACTGCTTCATGTAGTCGGTCATTCGCCCGTTGAGGCGCGCCAACTCGGTCTTCTTGTCGCCCGCGCCGGCCAGGATCTTCTCCTTCTCGGCCTTGAACGCCGTGAGCTTGGCGATGATGTCGGCCTTCCGCATCGGCTGCTTGGCGGCCAGGGCCTCCATCGTGTCCACGTTGGCCTTGAAGGCACTCTCCTGGCCCTCGACGGATCCGCAGGCGACCAGCAGGCCGAGCAGCGCGCCCAGCAGGCAGCGATTGAGCAGACGTCCCATGTCATCCCCCCACAAGTCTGTTGATCGATCCCGGCGTCAGCGCCGGCATCAGTTTCGATCGATGTTGCCGTAGACCTGCTTCTCGAGGTCGTCGGCGTACTTCGCGACGTAGAAGATCGCCCTCATCACCTCTTCGGTGTCGGCGGTCTCCATGAGCTGCGTCTCGGTGAGCACGACGTGGTTGTCTCGCACGGCGAGCGCGCCATAGGGCAGGTCGGCGTTGAGGCGTAGCAGGTAGTAGGGATCGCCGATGCCCGTGGTCTCGCAGACCACGCTCCAAATCCACGCCAGGCTTCGCCCATCCGGATCGCGCCCCTGGCTGACGTTGACGACCTGCGAGCGCCCCACCTCGGTGGGCACCTCGACCCGGTAGCCCCCCTGACCTTGGGCCATTGCCCAGCGCTGGGAGCCACACACCTGGGTCAAGAACGAGCCGAAGTCCATACCGTCACCCTCCGTCCGGTCCCGCGTGCGTGCCCCCACGGCGCGCACGCGGCGCACAGTAGCACCTCCCGCCCGCGCGGGAACCCCTCTCACTCGGGGCGGAGGTGGGGCGGCTCGAAGCGCAGCGCGCGGGCGAACCAGGTGGGCTGAACCCGCCGCGCCCGCCGAGCCCAGGCCTGGGCGCGCGTGGCCTGGCCGAGGGCGTGAAAGGCGCAGGCGGCTTCGAAGGCGAGCCCGGCGTCGTCCGCCGGCCCGTGCTCGAGTTGCAGCACCGCCAGGGCCTCGCCGGGCCTGTCCTGACGCCGCAGCCACCGGGCGCGCATGGTGCGTGCCGCGATGCCCTCGGGGGCCGTGGCCTCGACCACGGCCAGCGCCTCGTCGGCGGCGACGAAGTCCTCGAGCTCGATCAGCGTGCCCACGAAGCCCGCCCCATACTCCCCCGCAGCCCACTCCGGATCGTGCGCGAGGCCCTGCTCGAAGTGGGGGCGCGCCGCCAGGTCGTCTCCCTGGCAGGCCCGCGCGGCCCCCAGCAGCACCCACCCCCAGGCGCGCTCGCCCTGATCGGGATCGGCCGTCTCGCTCAGCCCCTCGAGCCGCTCGACGGCTGCCGCCAGCGCCGCGTCGGTGCCATGCGCGATCTCGAGCTCGGCCAGCAGCAGCGTCACCGCCGCGGGCAGAGGGGGCGCCAGGCCACACAGGGCGCGGTGAGCGCGTCCCAGGTCACCCGCGGCGAGGGCGGACTGTGCTTCGTCGAGGAGCGGCTGCATGGCCGCATCCTACGTCACCGACCACCGCCGCGTCCCGTGGTGAGACACCACACCGTGCGTCGACATCCGCGACGGTCGCCCCGGGGCCCACGCCCGGCGCGTCCGCCCCCTGCCGCGATCGACGGCCGGCACGGGCCTTGCCAAGGTGCCGCGGGTCACCGCGACCCGTGAGGCCCCCATGAACGCCCTGGACACAGCCCGCCGCGCCGCCCTGCTCTGCGACGTCGACGCCACCCTGGCCCACCTGGCCCGCGCCCTCGGCGCCGACGTCCCCCTCGTCACCCTTCACCGTCGCTTCGGCGAGCTGATGGCCGAGGCCGGCCATGTCGCCCATGCCCTCCACGCCTGGGGCCAAGTGCACGCCGCCCTGCGCGTCGCCGGCCACGACGCCGCCGCCCTGCGCGTCGCCCGGCAGGCCTCCGATCTCTCCCCGGCTGACGTGCATTGGCGCCTGCGCCTCGTCCGCGGCCTCCTCCGCGAGGGCCACCTCGACGCGGCCCTCGACGTGCTCGACGAGGGCGTCTACCTCGCGCGCAGCGCCGTCGACCGCGCCCGCCTGGAGCAGCTGATCGATCGGATCGAGGGGGGCGCCGCGGCCGCCTGAGGCCGAGCGCCGGGCGCCGGCGGTTGCCAGCGCCCACGCTCGCTCGCACACTGAGCGGCATGGTCGATCCTGCCCCGCCGACGCTGCGCGTCGCCCTCGAGCTGCCCGACACTGACGCCGAAGGGCCCGGCAGGCGCTACGCGATCTGGGTGCAAGGGTGTCCGCTGCGCTGCGCGGGCTGCTGCAACGCCGAGCTGCTCACGTTCGGGGGCGGTCGCCTCGTCGCGCCTGCCGATCTCATCGCGCGCATCCTCGCCGGGCCCGCCACGGAGGGCATCACCCTGCTGGGCGGCGAGCCCTTCGCGCAGGCCGCTGGCCTGGCCGTGGTCGCGGGCGCGGTGCGCGCGGCCGGCCTCGGCGTCATGGTGTTCACCGGGTTCACGCTCGACGATCTGCGCGCCCGGGACGATCCCGCCGTGGCCCGCCTGCTGGCGGCGACCGACCTGCTGGTCGACGGCACCTTCGACCGCGCCCGCCCCGACACGCGCCGACGGTGGGTGGGCTCCACCAACCAGCGCACCCACGCGCTGACCACCCGCTACGACCCCGAGTCGACCGCCTTCTACGCGCCACGCACCACCGAGCTTCGGCTCAGCGATGGCCGCCTCATCGTGAGCGGCTGGCCCCTGACCGGCGCCTTGCCATGACCGACGTCGCCTACATCACCACGGCCGAGGCGGCCCTGCTGCGAACCGCCCGGGTGGTCCTCGGCGGCGAGCCCTCGCCCCAGGTGGCCCGGGTGCTGTTGCGTCAGCGCACCCCGTCGCCGCATGGCCTGACGCCGATCTGCGCCGCGGCGCTGCGGCGCATCCTGGCCCGCGGCGCCGTGCGGGCGCTCACCCACGGAGGCGGCTGGCGCGTGAGCCTGACCCTGGCCGCGCCTGCGCCCCGCACCGGCCGCCTCTGGGAGCGTCACGCGCCCCCGCCGCTCGTCTTCTCACCCGCGACGGTCGCGCTGCTG
>CALBMW010000547.1 GCA_937896275.1 uncultured Myxococcales bacterium | reverse complement strand
GGATCGGCGCCCACATCCTGCTCTCCCGGCGCGCCCCCGTAGCCCGGCCCGCCGCCCTGCCCCGGCGCGCCGTCGCCACCGAAGAGCCCCGCGTCGCGCCGCGGTGACACGTTCGTGGCGTCCTCGCAGGCGGTCAGCGCCGCCGCGGCGCACCAGAGCGCGCCCCACAGCGCCACGCGGCCCGGTCCAGTGATGCGCGTCGCCTTCATTCGCGGAACACCCCGTCGACCAGGAAGTGGCTCACGGTCCCGCTCAGCATCGGCTGACGCAGCCCGAGGCGCGTCCCGCGCGGGACGCCGTAGGGTGCGAGCGCATCGGGCAGGGCGAAGTCGGGCACTGGCAGCGTCGGCAGCACGTTGTTGAGCGACGTGTCGATGAGGGCCTGCACGATGCGGCGCAGATCCCGCTCCACCGCGGCCCGGCCCTCGGGCGAGATCGAGGTATCGTCCAGCGCCAGGCGGAGCGTCTCGATCTGCACGCCGTCCGCGCCACCGAAGACCAGCGTGTCACCGCCCACCAGCCGCACCTCGGCGATCGCGGTCGCCGCCAGCGTCAGCCGCAAGGGCTCGTCGAGGATGCCGGGCACACGCAGCGCGCCCACCGCGGGGCCCAAGTGCAGCCGCACGCCGGATCCGTCCGCCAGCCCCTCGACCGCCGGCGGCACCAGCACCTGCAGCGTCACCTCGGTGCCCGCCGGCAGATCGCCCAGCAGCCCGCTGGCCTGATCGAAGGTGAAGAAGCCCGCCCTCCACAGGCGGTGCAGCAGTTGGTTGAGCAGCCCCACGTGGATGGCCGCGCCGACGGTGCCCCGCGGCTCGAGCTCCAGCCGAACCGCGCCCGGCGGCATGGGTACGCCGGCCGACGCCGCGCCCTGCCCCGTAGGCCCGTTGGCCACCGTCGAGATCCCCACCGCGAGGCGCCGTGGGTTGGTCGAGAGCGTGGAGAACCCCAGGCCCAGCGAGAGCTCGGCCGCCGGCTGACCGGCCAGCGACGGCACCTCGAAGGCCAGCCCCAGCGCGTTGAGGTCGAGCCCCGAGAGCACGCCCGACAGCAGGCTGTCGATCTCGCCCTCGAGGAAGCCCGTGAGGGCCGAGACCACCTCGCGCCGGATCGTGCCCTCGAAGGCCGAGAACACCAGATCGAGCAGCGCGCCGGTCAAGAAGCCGCTGAAGTTGCTGCTCAGGTCGCCGACCTGAACCGAGTTGGTGGTGCGCAGGCGCACCGCCGGCCGGCCGTTCTGGAGCTCGATGGCGAAGGTCAGATCCAACGCGATGAAGGACGACGTCAGGGTCCCGCTGTTGGTGATCGTGCCCAGCATCTTCACGTCGAGCTCGAGCCGCTCGAGGCGCACCCGCACCCGCAGGCCGCCGTCCACCAGCGTCGCCGACATCGAGTTGGGGCCGCGCAGCCGCATCCCGCGGTACTCGGCGCCCAGCCGCAACACGCAGACCCCCAGCACGCGCTGTCGACACTCATTGGGCACCACCGGGTTCTGCGCCCGGAGCGTCTGATCGATCGAGCTGACGAGGCCCGGCGAATCGACCACCCGGCGCAGCAGATCGGTGAGGCTGGTCAGCGGCCGGTCCGGTGCGCCGTCGTCGATCGCCGCCTGGAGCATCTGCAGTTGGATGGCGTCGGCCAACGGCGCGGCCTCGGGGAGGTAGCTGTCGGCCGCGAAGTAGGCGCACAGGGTGCTGTTCACGTTGCCCACCGCGTCCCGCGCCGTGACCTCGTGCACGTTGACCCCCCAGCGCGGCGCGACGTCGACGGCGAAGACGCCCCCCGCGTCGGGCTGGACCACCTGACCGTCGACGCTGATCTCGCCCAGGCCAGCCTGGTCCGAGACGCGCCCAAGGAGCCGCAGCCGGGCCGCGCGGTGCACCATCGCCCCCAGCGTCGGTGAGGTGCACGCGATGGCTGGCCCGCCCGCGTCGACCAGCACGTCGGCCGAGGCCTCGAGATCGCGGTCCTCGAAGGTGGCCCCCTCGACGTGCACGTAGAGCGTGTAGCGCCCCTCCTCGTCCGGGCGGAAGCGCCCCTCGCCGAAGCCCGGCAGGGCGGGCCCGGAGGACCACACCAGCTCGGCGTCATCGATGGGGTTGCCGAAGGCGTCGGTGACGCGCGCGCGGTAGGTGATGACGGCGCCCACGTCGTGCACGGGCGCCGCGGGGTCGACGGCGGCGGCCAGCGACGCGGGTGGCCCCGGCACCACGTCGAGGCGGGCGGCGGCCTCGACCTTGGCCCCCGCCAGCGCGCAGTTGATCTGGTAGCGGCCGGCGGCGGTCACCCGCACGCCCGCCTCGGTCACCTCGACCCCCGCCCCCGCGGGGGCGGCCTGCACCGTGGCTTCGGAGGCGTCGACCGGGTTCCCTTCGGCGTCCCAGGCGAGGCAGGTGACGCCCACCGTGTCGCCCGCCTGGCTGACCTCGCGGTCGAGCACCGCGACGATCGTCTGGGGCGGCCCGGCCAGCACGTCCCAACGCGTCGGCGTCTCGTCGCGCAGGCCAATGCCGGGGGCCACGCACGTGATGCGGTAGGCCCCCGCGCGCTCGCCCACCACCGAGCGCGGATCCTCGTCGCCCAGTCGCCAGCCGTCGCCGGGCCGCACCTCGAAGCGGGTGATCACGTCGGCCACCGGCACGCCCTCGGCGTCGAGCGCCTCGCAGGTGACACGGTTGGCGAGGCCCGCGATCGTGCTGGGCGTGCCGACGCGGGTCTCGACCGAGAGCACCTGCGGAGGCGGCGCCGCCCCGTCCCCGGCGTCAGCCAAGGCGAGGGGGGCGGCATCGTCGGGGGCGGGCGCCGCGTCGACCCGCGCCGCGTCGATCGCCGAGAGCCCAGCGTCGACCACCGAGAGGCCCACGTCGAGCGTCGCCGCGTCCGCCGGCCCCTGGTCGTCGCGGTCACGGGCGTTACGCTTGGGATCGTCCGCGCAGGCCGTCGCGAGCGTCAGCAGCAGCGCCGAGGCGGCCACCCGAGTCTTCGCTGTGTTCTTCATCCGGCGCAGCATAGCCCAGCAGCAGGCCGCGGCTCCATGTCGCGTCGCGCGCCGGTGGACGTGCCCAGGCGACTTCAATAGAGTGCGCCGACCCTGCACCTGCCCGCGCGGCATCGAGGAGCCACCGTGTCCGACAACGACCTTCTGCCCCGACGCGTCGTCCCCCTCATCGACCCCGACACCGGCAAGGAGATCCCGATGGAGGTCTTCCTCGAGGTCGACGTGGACATGCGCGTCTATGCGTTGCTCACGCCGGCCGAGTGGGAGGTCGAGGTCGTCCGCGCGTCGGACGAGTCCATCGAGGCCGTCGAGCCGTCCGAGCTGCCCGGCCTCAAGAAGCACATCGCCGAGGGCCTGGCGCAGTGGGGCATCACGGTGCACCTGCAGGACGACCAGCTGTTCCTCAAGGGCGATCCGCCGGAGGCGTTCTTCGACGAGTGCGACTCGATCGACGTGAACACCGAGGACGGCGAGGAGGAGTACGCGATCCTCCTGCAGCTCGACACGGGCGACGAGGAGTTTCTCGTGATCATGCCCAACCAGCCCGAGCTCTTCCCGGTTGAGCTGGTGGATGGCAAGGGCCGCGCCCTCGAGGACGACGAGCTCGAGCGCCTCGAGGACACCTTCCGCCGCGCGCTCGAGGTCTTCGACGACGACGACGACGACGACGACGACGACGGCGGTGACGGCGAGGCAAAGGAGCCGTGACCACCGAGGTCGTCTTCGTCTCGGCCGTCCGCACCCCCATCGGGCGTATCCAGGGTGGCCTGTCGGCGGTGCGCCCCGACGACCTCGCCGCCCTGGTGATCGCCGAGGCGGTACGCCGGGCGGGTGTCGATCCCGCCGCCGTCGACGAGGTGTTGCTGGGCTGCGCCAACCAGGCCGGCGAGGACAACCGCAACGTCGCCCGCATGGCGGCGCTGATCGCCGGGCTGCCCCAGTCGGTGCCGGGCATGACCCTCAATCGCCTCTGCGCGTCGGGCCTGAGCGCCATCAACACGGCGGCGCGCAGCATCCTCGTGGGCGACGCCGAGGTCGTCGTGGCCGGTGGCGTCGAGTCGATGAGCCGCGCCCCCTGGGTCATGCCCAAGGCGCAGAGCGCCTTCCCCATCGGAAACGTCACTGTCTACGACAGCTCCCTGGGCTGGCGCTTTCCGAACCCGCGCTTGGAGGCGCTGTTTCC
>CALBMW010000546.1 GCA_937896275.1 uncultured Myxococcales bacterium | reverse complement strand
CTCCAATCCGAGCGATGGCCGCCGCGTGGCCCTCGTCGAGCAGCACCTCAATGACCTGGAGTGAGGTCCCGCGCATGTCCGTCAGATGCGCGACGAAGGCGGCGGCCGCGGTCGCGTGCTCCGACCGGGTGCCGTCGCGAAGGACGACGATCCGCTGCAGCGACGCGCCCCCAGGATCGTCGCAGCGCGCGCGCACGGGCCCCGCCATGTCCGCCAGGACCACCTCCGCGCCGGTCAACCTCGGCGCCAGCAGCGCGAGGCAGGCGGCCAGCACGAGCAGGGTGGAGCGGTTCATCGGCGCCTCCGCGAGTCACCCGTCCTCCCCCTGCCGGTGGGCGCGGCCTCACGCCCACGGTCGACGCCTCGATCGCCGCGCCCGCCGCGCGCCTGCCACGCCCTGTGTTCGGCGGTCGCCTGGGTGGCGCAGGTGCGAACGCAGGCCTCGGGGGCTTGGGGCACGAGAAGGGGCGGGGGCGCGGTGCCAGAGCGGAACATTGCTTCGCCCACCCTCCAGGTCAGCGTTCGTCCACTGCCTTGGTGTAGCACCGGGGTTCCGTCTCGCCAACAGCCGGCCGAATCCGGGGCAAGCTGCGTCCTCGAGAGGCCCCAGACCCTGCAGCGCGCGCACGCGGCACGGTGCCGGTGAGGCGCTCGACGCCCCCCCCTCAGCCGCGCGTGACGGTCAGCGTGAAGGTGCCCTCGAAGCCGTCCACGAAGACGTAGACGGTCTGGCCCGCGACCAGATCCACCGCCAGCGCCGTCGGCGCCTCGGCGTTGCAGGCCAACTCGACCAGCACGTCGTCCACGACGCAGTGCGAGCGCACGTACAGCACGGGCGCGGCCTCGTCGGGGACGGCGCTCAGCGCGAACCGATAGGTGCCCGCCTCGCCGGCGGTGAAGGCGTAGATCGCGTCGGCCCCACCCCCCCCGCAGCTGCCCACGGCGTACTGATCGCCCAGCCCCGTCCGACCCGCGACCGGGGCGTCCGTGGCCAGCGCCAGGACGGTCCACTCGGGCAGGCAGGTCGCCTCGGTGTCAGCGGACGCGCAGCTCCCATAGACGCACAGCAGATCGGCCTCGCACGCGGCATAGGCGCGGCGAATGTCACAGCCCGCGCCCTCGCCCACCGACGGCGCGACCTCGACCTGCGCCTCGGCCACCGCGCTCGCGAGGCCATCCGCGTCGACGACGACCACCTCCGCGGACTGAACGGCCGCCGCGAAGTCGCCCCTCAGACTGAAGCCGCCAACGAACGCGCCCTGGTCCTGCTCCAGCCAGTCGAAGGACGCGTCGAGCGCGCCGCTCATGGGCAAGGGCCCGACCTCCTGGCCGGCCGCGTCGCGAAGGACCAGCGACAGCCAATCGACGTTGGCGTCGGCGTCGGTGCCGCGGACGGTCACCCCGACGCTGCCGACCGTGGTGTTCACGAAGAGCCGCGCCTCGGCCACGACGGGCGCGTCGGCCACGCGGGCGAAGATGATGAAGTCCTGTTCGGCCGGACTCTCCTCAGGCGCCGGATCCTGGTGGGCGTCGACGACGATGAACACCGTCTGGCCCACGGCCAGGGGCACCAGCACCGCGCTCTGGTGGCCTCCGATCGCGTCGTCGTTGCAGGCCAACTCGGTGGCCGCCGCGTCGGCGCAGTCGGTGAAGACATAGACCACGGTGTCGAGATCGGTGCCGTGCACGGTCTTCAGCAGCCAGTCGCCCGCCGCGGGGGCGGTGAAGCGCACGACCGCGTCGGTGTGCAGGCCAGCGGGCGAGCAGGCGCCCGCCCAGTCCGCGCCCCCCGTGGTGCCCGACAGGTACCAGAGCCCGTCCTCGTCCACGGCGCCCGAGGCGTTGAGGTCGTAGATCGCCGCCTCGTCACCGCAGGCCAGCGCCGGCGGCGGCGCGACGCCGAGGTCGGGCAGGGCGCCCTGGTCGAGGGACGACCCGCCGTCGACCTCATCGGCGTCGGGCGCGTCCATCGGCAGGCCGCCCCCGAGCCCCAGATCGTCGCTGGCCGTGTTGCCGCTGTCGTCGCAGGCCACCGCCAGCGCGGCGATCGCCCAGGCGACGCCGATCCGCAAGTATGCGTTCCGCATGCAGTTATCCCCTTCGCCGCTGGACTCGGACGCCGCGGCGCGCATGCCTGACAAAGGAGGGGCGGGCCCTCTTCCCGCGCGCCCCGACCGGTCGATCGGGGCGCTGGGACGAGGTGGTGGTGGCTGCCGCCGGGCGACTGCAGCCGGACGACTTACTTACTGCTGCTGGCGGGCCACCAGCTCGTAGGGCCCGGTCCACTCGCCCGTGTCATCCGAGAAGCCGTCGACGAAGACGTAGATGGTCTGGTCGGCCTCGAGCGGCAAGCGCAGCAGGCTGAGCGGGTTGTCCATCCCGATGTCGTCGTTGCAGCCCAGCTCGAGCTCCGGGTAGAGCGTGCCCGAGAAGCCGCAGTGGGTGCGGGCGTAGATCACGGTGTCGGCGCCGGAGGCCGCCGAGTTGCTGAGGAAGGTGTACTCGGACGCGGCCGGCGCGGTGAACTGGAACACCGCCTGGCCGGCGCCGCCGCCGCAGCTGCCCAGGGTCACGATCGGCGCGTCGGTCAGGTCGCCCGCGTAGCGCCACTCGCCAGCGCCCGGCGCCTGCGCGTTGAGGTCGATCACCATCGGGTAGTCGGCGGGGCACTCGGTCGGCGCCTGGCCGCAGGTGGGCTCGACCTCATCATCGAGCGAGAAGCACAGGTCGCCCTCGGGGCAGAGCGTGCGCGCGCTGCGCGGATCGCAGCCGGCGCCCGTCTCGACCGCCACCGGCGGCAGGAAGTCGGCGAACGCCAGGTCGGAGGACGCGCTCTCGAGCGCCTCTTCGTCGATGACCACGATGCGCAGCGTCGCGAAGTCCAGGCCCTCGGGGATGCCGAGGCTGATCGTCGCGGTGTAGTTGCCCGGCATCGCCTCGTCGTAGTTCACCTGGGAGAACCCGAAGATCTGCGCGGGCAGGGCGCCGCCCTGACCGTCATCGAGGGGCAGGCCGGCCTCGTCGAGCAGCTCGATCGACAGCGCCAGCACGTCCTCGTCCGGATCGACGCCGAGCACCTCGACGCCCATCACGCGGTCCATCGCGTTCCAGTAGCCGGTGGCGGTCATGATCGTCGGGGCCGTCACGGCCTCGCAGGTGAAGGCCTCGTCCTCGTCGCGATCGAGGCAGGCGAAGCCCTCGGCGCAGATGTCGGCCAGGCGGTCGCCGTCACAGGGCGCCAGGCCCTCGACCTCGGGCGGCGCCATCAGCTCGATGAGCACCGGCTCGGCCGTGTTGCCCTGGCTGTCGACCAACTGCAGCTCGACGGCCACGGTGATCGGGCCGAGCGTGTCGCCCAGGCCCAGGCGCGACTTGAACACGAACTCGGTCATGTCGAGGACCGGCTCGTCGGGCGCGATCAGGGCCCGCGTGCCGCCGGTGTCCGGGTTGAGCACGATGGGCTGCATGCCCTCGTCGATCAGCGTGAGGAACATGCCGGTGACGTCGCCGCTGGCGTCCGTGCCCTCCATGCGGATGAGCAGGTTGTTCGCCGCGGTCTTGAAGGCCGTGACCGTGCCGACCTCGGGCGCGGTGTCCTCGCGGCACACGCCGGGCATGCCGTTGCCCGGGTCGATGGAGAAGCAGAAGGCCTCGCCGCGGCAGCCGTTGGCCAGCCCCTCGGGATCGCAGTCGGCCCCGACGTCGACCAGCTCGATGAGCCGGGCGCCCAGGTCGAAGGTGCCACCGGGAGGCGCGCCCTGGCCGGCCCACGCGTCGACGATGACGAAGAGCTCGTCGCCCTCGGCGAGGTTCACGCGCAGGCCGCTGAAGCGGATGCCGCGATCCAGGTCGCGGTCATCGTTGCACGCGGTCTGGGTCGCGTCGTCGTCGCAGGTGGTGCGGGTGTAGAGGATGGTGTCGAAGTCGGCGTTGTCGGTGAAGAACAGCCAGTCGCCCGCCGCCGGGGCGACGAAGTGGAAGGGCGCGTCCTGCCCCGCGCCGAAGCCGCTGGTGCAGTCGTCGACCGGGTCGGCGAAGTTGACGTCGCTGCTGACCGCGCCCGTGATGATCAGGGTGCCGTCGCCGGCGTCCGTGGCCAGTTCGTTGAACTCCTGAATCGGCGCCGCGCCGCAGAGGCCCATCGGCTCGCCGCCGCCCGCGCCGCCCGCGCCGCCCATGCCG
>CALBMW010000545.1 GCA_937896275.1 uncultured Myxococcales bacterium | reverse complement strand
CGCGTCGATGGCCCTCACGATGGGCCCGAACAGGAAGCGCTTCAGCAACCACGCGAGGATCGCGAAGTTGAGGGCCTGCGCGCCGACCGTGAACCAGTCGATCAGCATGGCCTCACCGCCCCGCGACCGTCTGGATTGCGTGGCTCCAGAAGGGGTTGGCGAAGATGAGGATCATCGACACGACGAAGCAGTAGATGGCGATCGACTCGATCATCGCGAGGCCCACGAACAGCGTGCGCGTGATGGTCGAGGCCGCGTCGGGCTGCTGCGCGAGCGCCGTGAGGGCCGCCGCGACGGCGCGCCCCTCGGCCACGGCGGGGAGCATGCAGCCCAGCGCGGTGGTGAGCCCCGCGGTCACGATCGAGGCCACGGCGATGACGGTCGAGCTGTCCATGGGGTGGATCTCCGAAGGCGTGGGCGGCCGGCGGTCATCGCGCGCGCACCTGCGTGGCGGCGGCGATGTAGACGGTGGCCAGGACGGCGAAGATGTAGGCCTGCACGACGCCCGTCAGCAGGCCCAACGCGCTGAGCAGGATGGGAAAGACGAAGGGCGCGATGGTCAGCAGGATGGCCAGGATCATCGCGCCGCTCATCATGTTGCCGAACAGGCGCACCGCCAGGGCCAGCGTGCGCGAGAGTTCGCTGACGAGGTTGAAGGGCAGCATGAGCGCCGTCGGCTCGAGGTAGGTGCGCAGGTAGCCGCGCAGGCCGCTGTGGGCGATGCCGAAGGCGGGCACGGCGACGAAGACCGACAGCGAGAGGGCCGCCGTGGTGGAGAGCGAGCCGGTGGGGGGCTCGTAGCCGGGCAGGATCGTGAGCAGGGCGGCGGTGAGGATGAACAGGAACAGGCCGCCGATGAAGGGCAGGTAGCGGCGCGGATCGCGGAGGCCCACCTCCTCGATCTGATGGAGGAGGGTCGTGACGACGACCTCGAGCGCGGTCTGCCAGCGCGAGCGGTGCAGGCCGGTCGAGAGGCGGCGGGTGACGAGGTGCGCGCCCAGGACGAGCACGAGCATCACGAACCAGGTGGCGACGAGGGTGCCGTTGATCTTCAGCCAGCCGTAGCGCCAGAGGATCAGCTCATCGGGGCTCAGGTGCATGGGGTGCCTCCCGCGGGGGCATCAGGCGCAGCACGAGGGGGCGCGCGAGGAGGAAGCCCAGGGCGCAGGCCAGCCATCGGGGCCAGGCGTCGCCCGCGACGAGCAGCATGCCGCCGAGCGTGACGGCGGTGCGCACCAGGAGGCTGAGCACGAACAGGCGGGCCGGGTGAGGGCTGTCGACGCCGCGTCGGATCGTGAGCCAGAGGCCGCCGAAGAAGAGGACGCTCAACAGCGCGCCGGTCGCGAAGGCGAGGATCCAGTGAGCCAGGTCAGTCATCGCGATCATCTCCCGAGTCCGGGGGTGGCTCGTCGGCGTGCATCGCGCGGTCCTCGCGGCTGATCCACTGCCACGCGTTGAGGCAGCCGAGGGTCAGGCCCGCGAGCAGCAAGGCCAAGGTCCAGGACCGGCCACCGGGCGCGCGCGCGTCGAGCCAACCGCCGAGCAGCGCGCCGAGCAGCGCAGGCAGGGCCACCGACCACCCCACCAGGCCGAAGAGGCCGAAGCCGGACCACACGCTGCGGGCGCCGCGGCGCCGCGCGTCGATCTTGCGGGCGGCCTTCCGGCCGACCTGCCCGGCGAGGCGGGGATCCTCAGTCACGCCGCGACTCCAGGAAGCGCCGCAGCAAGCCGCTCTCGAGGCGCGCCAGCGTCGCGCGGACCGTGCGCTCGCGGTCGTCGACGTCGACGAACTCGCGTCGCACCGCCGCGTGCAGCCCATCGAGATCGGCCCCGCCGATGGCGTGGCGCACCGCGACGACGACGTCGCGACCCGTCTTGATCAGGACCCCCTCGTCGACGGCCAACTCGACGACCTCACCCGCGGCGGTCTCGAAGGTGAGGATGCCGGGCTCCAAAGCGGCCACACAGTCGAGCCGACGGGGGAGCAGGCCGTAGCTGCCCTGGCGAGTCTCGGCGACGACGCGCACCACGTCGTCTCGGCGGGCGAAGACCTGGAAGGGCAGCAGGATCTCGAGCGTCATCGAGAGGTGGGCGCTCATGCCCGCGCCTCGTCGATGCGGCCGATCATGTAGAGGGCGGACTCGGGCACGCCGCTCAGCTCGCCGCGCAGGATGCGATCGCAGCCGTCGAGGGCGTCTTCGACGGGGACGAGCACCCCCTTGCGCCCGCTGAAGGCCTCAGTCGTGAAGAAGGGTTGAGTGAGGAAGCGCTCGAGGCGGCGGGCGCGGGCGACGATCTCGCGGTCCTCGCCCGAGAGTTGTTCGAGGCCCAGCATGGCGATGAGATCCTTCAGCTCGGCGTACTGCGCCAGCGTGCGTCGGACGGCCTGCGCGATCTGATGGTGGCGCGCGCCCACGACCATGGCGGTGGCCAGCTTCGAGCTGGACTGCAGGGGGTCGATGGCCGGGTACAGGCCCTCGCTGGCGTGGCGGCGCGAGAGGACGATGGACGCCGAGAGGTGCGAGAAGGTGTGGACCGCGGCGGGATCGGTGAAGTCGTCCGCGGGCACGTAGACCGCCTGGATCGAGGTGATGGCGCCCGTGTCGGTGTTGGCGATGCGCTCCTCGAGGCGCGAGAGCTCGGTGCCCAGCGTCGGCTGGTAGCCCAGGCGCGAAGGCATCTGGCCCAGCAGCCCCGAGACCTCGGAGCCGGCCTGGATGAAGCGGAAGATGTTGTCGATGAGCAGCAGCACGTCGCGGTGCTCGTCGTCGCGGAAATACTCGGCCATGGTGAGGGCGGCGTGGCCCACCCGGAAGCGGCAGCCGGGGGGCTCGTTCATCTGGCCGAAGACCATCACCATGTCGGGCAGCACGCCCGCCGCCTTCATGTCGCGGTAGAGCTCCTCCCCCTCGCGGCAGCGCTCGCCGATGCCACAGAAGATGCTCACGCCGACGTGGTGACCCACCATGTTGTGGATCATCTCGGTCAGCAGCACGGTCTTGCCGACGCCCGCGCCGCCGAAGAGGCCGGCCGTCCCGCCGCGCTCCAAGGGCATGAGGACGTCGATGACCTTGATGCCGGTCTTGAAGATCGAGGTCTCGGTGGACCGACGGACCAGCGGCGGCGGCGCGCTGTGGACGCTGCGCCAGCGCACCTCGGTGGGCGGGGGCAGGCGGTCGATGGGCTGGCCGAAGACGTCGAACATGCGGGCGCGGATGTTGGGCCCGACGGGGACGGTGAGGGGGGCGCCCGTATCCTGCACCGGCATGCCGCGCGCGAGACCCTGAGTCGAGGTCAGCGCGATGGCGCGGACGTGCCGGGCGTCCATCTGGGTGACGATCTCGAGCGCGACGCGGCCGTCGGGGCCGGCGCGAAGCAGGGTGTGAATGGGAGGCAGGTGCTCGGGGAAGTGGACGTCCACCACGCTGCCACGGACGGCCGCCACGCGGCCGCAGGCGGGCGCTGGTGGAGTTGCAGTCCGATCGGCGGCCGCCATGGCGTCAGACTCCCGCGTGCGCCGAGGAGGCCCAGCGGCCCGACCGGCGCGTCGTGTTGCGCCGTCGAGTGAGGCAAGGCTCGTACCGCGACCGGATCGGGCCTGCGGTCGGCGGCGGTGGCGGTGGCGAGGTGAAGCGGTGTCGCCTGGGCGTGCCGGGCGCTGAATCGGTAACAGGCGGGGGAGCGCGCCCCGGGGATGGGCTCCCCAGGGCGGCGCGGGGGCGGGCTCAGAGCGCGCAGCGGCCTTCCGAGGCGACGGACACGCCGTTCGCGTGGGCCGCGCAGGGGCTCCGGTAGCTGTTGCCGTCGCACCCGCACACCACCGCCACGACGGCGTCGACGCAACTGTCGGGGCGGCCCTCGCAGACACCGGTCGCGTCGGCGGCGCCGCACAGCGCGTCGGCCGAGTAGGCGCACCACTCGCCGTCGGCGCACCGCGCTCCGATCAGGCCGCCGCA
>CALBMW010000544.1 GCA_937896275.1 uncultured Myxococcales bacterium | reverse complement strand
TGGGCTTCGCGACCGCCGCCGCGCGGCGCGGCGCGGCCCACGGTCGTCGTGGGGGGCCTCTCGTTGGGGGGGGCGGGGCGCACACCGATCGTCGCGCTGCTCGCGTCGCGCGCCGCGGCCGCGGGGGGGCGGATCGCCGTGGTCGCCCACGGCTATGGCGGCGCGGCGGTGGGCGCACCGGTCCACCTGGAGTGCCCGGACGCGCCGAGCCACGGCGACGAGGCCGCCTGGCTTCGCCGCGTCCTGCCGGCCGAGATCCGCGTCTGGGTCGGGGCCGAACGGCGGGCCACCGTGGCCGCGGCCGGCGCCCAGGCCGATCTGGTCATCGTCGACGGAGGGCTGTTCGACGCCCGCTGCCCACGCTCGGTCACCGTGGCGGTGGTCGACGCCGCGGGCGCTCGCGGCGTCGTGCCGGCGGGCCCGCTGCGCGCACCCCTCGACGTCTTGCGCCACGTGGACCGCATCTGGCTGCACAAGGTGGACGAGCCGGGGGCCCGCGCGCTGCCGATGGCCGTGGACGTGCGCAGCGTGGTGCGCCCCGTGGCCGTGCGCGGCCCCGATGGCGCGCGCCTGCCGGTGAGCTGGCTCCGCGAGCGCCCCTGCGCGGTGCTGGCGGCGATCGGTCGCCCCTCGTCGTTCGCGGCCACGCTCGAGGCGGCGGGGGCCCGCATCGTGGCGCGCGTCGACCGCGCCGACCACCACCGCTTCCGGGCCGCCGATCTGCGGCGCTTGCCCGCGGACGTGGCCTGGCTCACCACAGCCAAGGACGCCGAGCGCCTGCCTGGCTGGCCGGGCTATGTGGTCGAGGTCGAGGTCGAGATCGTCACAGGCGAGCCGATCGTCGCCGCCCTGGCGCGAGGTGTGGCGTGATCGGTCGGGTCGCCGCGGCTTGCCTCCGGATCCTCGGCGCCGTCAGCAGGACCCTGCCGCCTCGGTGGGCCTCTGCCCTGGGGCGCGCGCTGGGCTGGATCTGGTACCGCGTGCTGCCGGTGCGGCGGGCCGTGGCGCGCGCCAACGTGGCCCGCGCGCTGGGCGCCGAGCTCGACACCGCGGGCCGCGAGGCCCTCGTCCGGTCGATGTACGGGCACCTGGGACAAGCCTTCGTGGAGCTGCTGCGGCTCGCCGTGACGCCCCCCGAGGCGGTTTTGCGCGACCTCGACGTGCGTGGGCGTACCCACCTCGACGCCGCGCTGGCGGCGGGGCGAGGCGCCCTCGTGCTCACCGCCCACCTCGGCAACTGGGAGGTCCTGGTGCGCGTGGGGGACCTGGCCGGTCGGCCCCTCACCGTGATCACCAAACGCTTTCGCGCCCCTTGGGCCGAGCGTGCGTGGCGCGGCCTGCGGGTCGGGGGCGCGCGCCTGCTGGCCGCCGACGGGGCAGGGCGCGCGGTGGTCCGCGCCTTGGAGGCGGGCGAGCTGGTGGGCTACGTGCTCGATCAGCACGTGCCGCCTGCGCGCGCGGTCTGGGTACCCTTCTTCGGCACGCCGGCCGCGACCTCGCCGGATCTGGTGCGCCTCGCCCGCCTGACCGGCGCGCCCGTGCTGCCGATCTTCACGTGGCGGTCCGCCGCGGGGCGGCACGTGGTGGACATCGGTCCGCCCGTCGACCTGCCGCGGACGGGCGACGCAGGGGCGGACCTCCTCGCCGGCACGCGGCGCTGCGCGTCGATCGTCGAGGCCGCGGTGCGCGCTCACCCGGCACAGTGGCTCTGGATCCACCGGCGGTGGAAGCGGCCACCGGCGGCCGCGATCGAGGCGCTCAGCCGCGACGGCGTGGCCGACGTGCGGGCGAATCACCGCGGCAGCTGTTCGAGCAGCTCCCGCGCGTCCGACTGACCGGGCGCCCTTTGCAGCACGGCCTCCCACTGCTCGCGGGCGCCGGCGTAGTCGCCCAGGCGCGCCAGCGCGACTCCGAGGTTCACGCGGGCCCGCAGGTGGTCGGGGTGCGACTCGACGAAGCGTCGGAGCAGCCCGCGGGCGGCCCCGTCGTCGCCGGAGCGGCCCACGAGCTTCGCCAGCCGCAACACGGCGCCCTCGTCGTCCGGGTGGTGCGCGAGGTGCGCCCGCAGGTAGCGCGTGGCGCGCTCGGTGTCGTCCAGCGCAAGGGCCGCGTCCGCGGCGCACGACGCCGCCTCGCTGGCCGGCGCGACCTCGGCCACCGGCCCACACCGGGCCAGCGCCGTCGCGGCGTCTCCGGCGGCCAGGGCGGCGCGCCCCTCGGTGACGGCGTCCCCATCGGCGCGAGGCTCGGCGCTCACCGCGCCGGCCACCTCGGTCCACAGCGCGCGGCGCAGCGTCACCGTCTCGCCGCACTGGGTGATGGCGGGGGGGGCGCTCGCCAACACCTCGAGGCTGCGCCGCGCCACGTCGACGGGCAGCCGGGTTCCGCCGGCGCGCAGATCGAGGGTCGCGTGTAGTCGCACCAACGCCAGGTTGGAGGGGCTCCATTGCCAGGCCGCCGGATCGCGCTCGCGGAAGCCCACCCGCTCGCTCATCACGGCGGCGCCGCAGACCGGCAGGGCGCCCAGGACGCGCCCGATCCCGTGCAGCGCCGCGAGCACCTCGCCGTCGTGCAGCGCGCGGCCCTGCTCGGGGCGGAAGTAGGGGGTCAGGCTGCGCAACACGACGAACCGCCCCAGGTATCGGCCGTAGGCCAGATCGCTCATCCGCGCGCGCCGGGGGGGGGGCGCCGCCGAGAAGCCGATCACCAGATCCACCTCGTCGCCCGGCACCTCGGTCGCCAGCCGCTCGAGCAGTTGCTCGGCGTCGACCGCGTCGCCCGGGTTCCAGTCCTCGACGCGCAACAAGTCGAGCTCGACCCCGAAACGCGCCGCGAGCTGATCCGAGGCCGAGTCGATCACCTCGCCGACGCGGTCTCGGTAGCCGGCGACGCTGCGGAATCGGGCGTCCGCGCGGGCGACGACCCTGAGTCGGTGCACGAGCGGCAGGGGGCGTGCGCCGACCGCCGAGAGCGGCGAAGGCGGGGGCGGCGGTCGGCGGTCGGCGTGGCAACCGACGAGCCCCGTGACGCACAGGAGGAGGCCAGTGACGCACACGAGCGCGGTCGCGATCCGCCGTCGAGGGCGCAGCCGACGGGCGACGCGCGGCGCCCCGGGGACACGGCGCGGGCGCCAAAAAATGGCCCCGATTGACATCGCGGCATGGTACGAAACGGGTCGACGCGGGGCAATGAGCGGGCGACCGAGCTCGGCGACGGCGAGGAGTCCATGGTCAACAACGGGGCGATGCACGCCGAGGGATCGCGGAGGGAGACCGGCACCGCCCGCCGGATCGGTGGGCTCTTGGTCGTCGATCCCGATCCGCGCACTCACCGCGCCTGTGACGACCTTTTCGCCCGCCAGTTCCTCGTGACCCATGCGGCCAGTGGACACGCGGCGCTCGAACAGATCGAGCGCGCGGCGCCGGTGGTCGTCGTGACCGAGTTGGCGCTGCCGGATCAGGACGGGCTGGCCCTGGTGCGGCGGCTGCGGCGAGAGCACCCGACGATGGTGCTGGTGGTGCTGACCGGCGAGCCCACCGCGCGGGCCGCGGCCCAGGCGCACCGCCTGGGGGTCGATGACTTCATCCTCAAGGACGGCGACTCCGCGGCCTACCTGCGCCACTCGGTGCGCCACGCCCTCGAGCGCCACGCCCACCAGGCCGAGGTGGAGCGCCTGCTCATCGAGCTCACCGAGCTGAACGAGGCCTTCCTCACCAACATGGTCGAGCTCGAGCGAGACAACCAACTGCTCCAAGAGCGCCTCGAGCCGCTGGCTGACGCCGGGGGCGCGGTGAGCATGCTCGTCGTCGACGACGAAGTGGCCATCGTGGCAGTCCTCGAGACCCTTTTGCGATCGCAGGGTTATGTGGTCGACGGCGCGAACAGCGGGGCCGAGGCCCGCGCCTTGCTCGCCGCCCGACGCTTCGACATCGTCCTGACCGACAAGAACCTGGGCGACGCCAGCGGGGTCGACTTGATCCGCGAGATCCACGCCACCTCGCCCGAAACGCGGGTGCTGCTGATGACCGGCTTCGCGACGGTCGAGTCGGCGGTGGACGCGATGCACTTCGGGGCGGTCGGTTACCTTCGGAAGCCCTTCGAGGACCTCATGGTGGTCGTCAACCGGGTCGACGAGGTCGTGCAGCAGATGCAGGCCGATCGCGATCGGGCGCGTTATGTTCACGCCTTCCAGACCCGCAACGCGGACTTCCTGGCGCGATACCGCCTGCTCAAGACCAAGCTCATGACCCTGCAGCGGCCAACCCGTTGATCTGCCCCCACTGCGCCTACGATCAGGCCGAGCGCCCCCCGCGCTGCGCCGGGTGCGGGCGACGCCTCGGCGGAGAGAAGCGGACGCTCACGCCCATGGTGGGTCGCGCCCGCGCCCTCGCCCGCCTCGACGAGGCGCTCGACGAGGTGCGCAAGACGCGCGCCCCCCGGCTCGCGGCCGTCTGCGGCGCGCCCCGTAGCGGGCGCAG
>CALBMW010000543.1 GCA_937896275.1 uncultured Myxococcales bacterium | reverse complement strand
CCCCGCTCGAGGGCGCGTCCGATCAGCCCGTCGGCGATCGCGTCGGCGGCGGCGCGATCCTGGACGCGGGCCAGCTGCAGGTAGCCGGCGTCCTGCACGCCTCGTCGCCAGTTCTTCAATCGAATCGAGGGGATGACGCCGTCGAAGCCCAGGTCGTGATCGGCGAAGGCGCCCGCCTGGCGGCCCGGGTAGACCAACACGCCGTCGCCGGCCGCCCACTCGCCGTGCTGGTTGTGGAAGGTCTCGGGCTGGGTGAAGGGGTCGAAGGCGCCGCGGCCGCCGTTGTTCTCGTCGTACCAGAAGTTGGTGTGCCAGTAGAACCAGCGGTCGATGTCGTGGCGGCCTTGCAGCCAGCCGTTGAGGCGCGGGGCGACCGCGTCGTCGTCGGTCATCAGCGCGCCGCTCCAGGGCTCGACGCCGTTGTAGATCCAGACGGTCTTGCCGCGCGCGGCAAGATCGGCCGCCTCGGGCACCGAGTAGGTGGACGCGATCTTCATCACGACGTCCACGGGCTGGTTCGCCGCGTCCTCGCTGCAGGTCCAGCCCACCTTCACGTGGGCCGCCGCCGGCTCGGCCGAGCCGCGCAGCAGGTCGCGCCACGTCGCGCCCCAGGCGTGCCCGCAGGACTCGTCGATGGCGTAGACGAAGACGTCGGTGGTCGCCGCGACGCCGGCCTCGTCGAGCGCGCGGGCGATGGCCTCGACGGTCTGCAGCTTCTGCGCGTTGGGGGCGCCGAGGCCGCCGTAGGTGCCCAGGCTGAGCACGTCGTCGCCGACGCCCGCGGCCGGGCCCGTGTAGCCCGCGGCGGCGGTGTAGGCCTCGCCGGTCAGGGCCGGCAACACGGCGCGGGCCTCGTTGACGTTCAAGGCCGAGTGCATCGGGGTGAGGCGGTGGCGGTGATAGAGCTGCCAGAGCTGGCGCGTGGCGGCGGCCTGCGCGCCGTCGCCCAGGCGGCGGCCCAGGTTGAAGGGCGCGTAGAAGAGCATGGTGCGCGCGGGGTGGGCGGGCAGGGTGGCGGCGCCGATCCGCAGCTCGACCGGCAGCGACGCCAGGGGCGCGCCGTCCGCGGTCACGTGGATCGTGCCGGCGTAGGTGCCGGGGGGCTGGTCGGCCGGGACGGTGAGATCGATCCAGACGATGCCGTTCGAGCGCGCCGGCACCGCCAGCGGGTAGGGGGCCCAGGCGGGCGCGAGGTCGATCGGGATGAGGGCGTCGGGCACGGGCCCCACGTAGGCGGCCGGATCGGGGCCCGAGCCGGGGTACCAACCGAGGGAGCCTCCCCAGGGGCTGGCGCTCGCCCGCACGACGTCGAAGAAGTGGGCCACGAAGCGGTCGATGGCGCCGCCCGCGAGCCGCGCTCCGCCCGGCCCGGAGAGCCCGTCGAGCTCCACGCGCACCGCGGCGAGGGGGGTGGCGTCGGCCTCGATCACCACCTGCACCGCCACCACCTCGTCGCGGAGCGCGAACAGGCGGATCGGCTCGCCGGGGGCCCATATCGGGTTGTCCTGGCCGCGCTCGAAGGGGGTGTCGAGGGCGTCGCGGCGGATCTTCTCGCCGTCGTCGACCACCCAGACCGCTGGGGCCGCAGCGGCGCTGCCCGCCGCGACGAAGACCAGGAGGGACAGCGGTCGCATCATGCCAGGAGCCTCTCGTCGGCGTCACTCGCGCCACGCTCATCGCTGGGCATGTGATGCGCGCTCGGCATCGGGGGTTGCCCGAGGCCGGGCTCAGGGAATCGCGGGGCCGAGGCCAGGGCAGAGGATGCCGCAGGCGAGGTCGTCCTCCTGCGCGTTGCCCGTGAGCAGGAGCAGGGGGCCCCGCACCAGGGCGACGCCCAGCCCGAAGGCGAGCCCGTAGGCGTTGTCCAGCGACCTCACGCGATCGAGGCGCGCTGCACCGCCGCGAACCAGCACGCCCACGCGCGCGGCGTCCGTCGCCAGCACGTCGTCGAGTTGCAGGTTGGCGCGCAAGCCGCCCGAGGCCACGCCGTCGCTGCCCGCGCGCCGGATCGTGACGTCGCGCAGTTGCAGCGAGGCGTCCTGGGACTGGGCGCCCTGGGCGTCGGTGTCCGAGATCCAGGCGAGCGCCACGCTCATGCTGGCGCCGTCGGCGACGTCGAGGCCGCGCGCGACGCCCGCGGCCTCGGCGGCGGTGACGCGGTCGACGTCGAGGGTGTGAAGGTTGGCCTGAGCGTGGGCGCCGGCGACGGTCACCGCGGCCGTGCGCGAGGCCGAGAACACGCCGCCCGTCAGCGTGAGCGTGGCGGTGCCGCGCACGCGGGCGCCGACGACCGCGCCCTCGACGAAGACATCGTTCAGCGTCGCCTGCGCCCGCGCCTGGTCGCTCTCGATCAGCAGCCCCGGCTGGCCTTGGACCAGCCGCAGGCCGGCGCCGCCCAGGGTCCCCCCCCCGCTGACCACGACGCCCGGGGGTTCGAAGTCGGGGTCCGACCGGACCGTGACGCGCTCCACCGTGGCCGCGCACAGGTCGCTGACCTGAACGCCGGCGGCCTGCGCGCCCGTCACGCCGACATCGTGCAGGTCGAGTTGGCCGCCGGTGCAGCGCAAGGAAGGCCGGTCGGCGGGCGGGGTCAGCACGGCCAGTCGCCGCAGCGTCGCGATGCCCCCGCTCATCGCGAGGGCGCTGGCATCGCCGCCGTCGATGAAGCCCGCGCCGGTCTCGAAGGAGCCGCCGGTCACCTCGACGGCGGCGTGGGGCGTGAGGGGATCGCGCTGCGTCGCGCCGGTGATCGCGATCTGGCTCAGCAGCGCGTCGCCGCCCTCGACGCTCAGCAACGGGGCGGTGGCGCCCACGCCGGTGAGCTGGTCGACGATCAGCTCGCCTCCGGCCACCACCCGGAGGCCGCGCCCGACGCCGGTGAGGGTGAGGTTGACCGTGTCGATCCCGCTGGGGGCGGCCGCGCCCGCGATGAGCGCGTGCCCCCCCGGGTTGTCGGCGAAGCGAACGGTGCGCAGGTGCCCGACGGCGTCGACGTCGATCCGCAGCGCGGCGTCCTCGGGGCCGCTGAGCTTGAGCAGCAGGCTGTGGAGCTCCAGCGTGCCCCCGGCCTCGGCGCGCAGGGCCGGCGAGGCCGCGCCCTGGACGATGACGCCCTCGAGGTTCACGGTCCCGCCCGCGGCGGCGCGCGCCGCGCGGGCGGGGCCGAGCACCGTGGCGTCCACCAGCCCCACGAAGCTGCCCTGGCCGAGGGCATCGAGGGTGGGGCCGCCGGTGCTCCACAGGCTGCTGCGGCCGAGGATCGCGATGCCGCCCGCGCGCGCCCGCACCGCGGCGCCGCCGCTGGCCGTCACGGCGAGGTTCTCGCCGTCGACGTAGCCCCCGGGCAGGTCGAGGGTGGCGCTCAGGCCCTCGAGCACCATGCCGTCGAGCGTGACCTCGGCGCCGACGTCGGCGAGCACCGCGGTGCCCTGGGGGTTGGTGACGGTCAGGCAGCGCAAGGTGGTGTGGGCGGGGCCACCCCCGACCCCGAGCGCGCCCTCGATGATCGTGGTGTCGGGGCTCTGACCGCGCAGCAGGACGCCCGCCGTCACGCGGACGCTCTCGGTGTAGCGTCCCGAGCTGACGTAGATCCCGTCGTGGCCGCTCGCCAAGATGCGGTCGAGCGCCTCACCGAGGGTTCGAAGCGGGGCCTCGACCGTCCCCGGCGCGCGGTCGGCGCCCGCGGGGCTCACCACGAGGTAGGCGTCGAGGTTGTCCGGCGGCCGGCAGTCGGCCTCGGCGGTGGCCGCCTGGCATCGGTCGACGCGCACCTCGCCCGCCTCGCAGGCGTCGAGCAGCGGCGGCCCGCAGGCGAAAGGCGCGTCGCGGTCCGATTGCCAGCCGAAGTCGCCGGGGCCGGCGCACGGGAGGGGCTCGAGGCAGGTGCCGTCGGGCAACGCCACGGCGTCGGTGTCGCACGTGGCCGTCGGTGGAGCGCAGGCGGCGCTGTCGGGGACGCGCTGCCAGCCGCCGGGGCAGGGGCGCAGATCGACACAGTCGCCGGCCGCGGTGGCTCGCTGGCCGTCGTCGCAGGCCGGCGGCACCGGCGCGCAGCCTGCGGCGCCCCGGGCCCAGGGGGCGCAGTCGGCGGGCTGGCAGTCCTCGCCGCAGCCCGCCGTGCCGTCGCAGGCCTCACCGACCTCGAGCGCGCCGTTGCCGCATTGCGTGGTGAGCGCGAAGGAGAGGACGCCCTCGAGAGGGGCGCCGGGAGCCGGGAACACGCGCACGCGGTAGGAGCCGGGGGACAGGGCGCGATCGATGACCGGGCAGGTACCGTCGGCGGGCGCGAGGATCTCGACGATGGGTGCCCCGAAGAGAGTCTCCAGCCGCAGCACGAGGCCCTCGGCGCAGGGCTCCGGCCCCAGCGCGAGGTGAACCGTCCAGGCGCGCTGGAGGCCGAGGCTGAACAGCGCGAAGCTGCCGGCCTGCGCGATCGCGTCGTAGTCCCGGTGCTCGGAGAGGATCGTCGCCTCGACCC
>CALBMW010000542.1 GCA_937896275.1 uncultured Myxococcales bacterium | reverse complement strand
GGACGGGCGCCGCTGCCAGGCCTACGGGGTGCTGGTGCTCGATCTCGATCACTTCAAGGTCGTCAATGACACCTTCGGGCACCTCGGCGGCGACCGGGTGCTGGTCGAGGCCGCCCGGCGGCTGAAGTTGGGGATTCGGGACATCGACTTTCTCGCGCGCTACGGCGGCGAGGAGTTCGTGATCGTCCTCCCCGACTGCGATCTGCAGGTCGGCGCTGCCGTGGCGGAGCGCATCTGCCGCCTGCTCGACGTCGCGCCGGTCAGCCACGACGGTCAAGAGATCCGCGTCACGACCAGCATCGGCGTGGCGGTGGCCCGCGGGCAGGAGGCCTTCTCCGCCGTCTTCGAGCGCGCCGATCAGTGCGTCTACATCGCCAAGGAGGGCGGCCGCAACCAGGCGGTCACCGAGGATCGCCTGCCGTGACGGGGCGCCGCGCCGCGGCCCTGCCGGTGTGTCTCCTCGCGCTGTGGGCGGCGAACGCTCGGGGGGCCCCGGCCACTTCGGCCCCGGGCGCGGCGGTCGACCTGCTCGCCGACTATCGTCGCATCGAGGTCCCGGTCCCCGCCGAGTTCACCGCCGAGTGCCAGCCCGAGGGCGCAGTGTTCGCCTGTCGGGTGTCCCAGGTGCCAGCCACGGTGCGCTTGCTCCTCGAGCGTCTCGCGGGGGGCGATCCGGTCAGCCTCGAGTTTGGCGCCGACCGGCGGGGCGCCTTCATGCGGTTCACCCTGCGACGACCCGATCTGGCGATCCAACACGCCATCCTCCCCGCCCCCCCGCGCTGGGTGATCGAGATCGGCGCGCCCATCGCGTTGATGGGCGCGACCGAGGAGGAGCAGCCGTTCCGACCGTATCCCCTCGGCACGGGCACCTACGCTCTGCAGGTCCCCCCCAGCTCGCTCGCGGCGCTCGAGGGCTCGACCACGGGCGCGGTAGCCTACAACGCCTGCTTCGAGGCCTGGCGCACGCGCCGCGGATCAGCGGCGCTCGATGCGTGCGCGGCGGTCGATCAGTCGGTCCCGGACCGGTTGTCGGCGCGTCGTGCCACGGCGGTCATCGGCGAGCTGCGGGCCGATCTGGCGGCGGAGTCGGGGCGCCTTGGGACCGACATCGCCGCGTCGGCGCTCGAGAGCGCCGAGCTCGCCGCCGAGGACAAGCTGCAGGCGGCCCGCTACGCCCTGCTCGCGGCGCGCCTGTTCGAGCGCGCCGGCTTCACCAGCCGGGCCGAGCTCCACCTCGAGACGCGCTCCAAAGACTACGAGGGCACGCCGGGCTTCCCCTATGTGGTGGCGGCCCGCGTGCGGCTGCTGATGAAGTCCGGCGACCTCGCGGCGGCTCGGCCGCTGCTCGAGCTGCTCCGCGACGACCCGACGGACGCCCCGGTGGTGGGCCTCGGCCTGCGCACGCTCGCCGGCCTCGCCTATGCCGAGAATGACTTCGTTCAGGCGGTCGCGCTCTTCGACCGGGTGCGCGGCACCTGGCCCGAGCTCGTCAGCGAGGATCCCGCCGCGCTCTTCCAGGCGGCAGAGCTCTACCTGCTCTACGGGCGCACGGCCGAGGCCAGCGCGCTCTACGACGAGTTCCTCGACAAGTTTCCTGACGACCTGCCGCACTGGGTGGTGCGCATCCGCCGCGGTCAGGTCCTCGCCGCCACCGACGTCGCCGCCGCGATCGAGCTGTTCCGTGACCTGGCAGGCTCCCTGCGCGAGACCGAGGGGCAGGACATGGCGTACCTGCAGATCGCACGATTGACGTCCAAGCCCGTGGAGCGACGGCGCCTCCTGCGCGAGCTGCGCCGTGGAACGCTCACCGACTACGTTCTGCAGGAGATGCTCGTCGCCTCCACGCGCGAGGCCCTGGGCGACGGCCGCCTGTCGGACGCCTACCAGCACGCACACAAGCTCTGGAGCATCTTCCCCGATTCGCCGGTCATCCGCCTTGCACCCAAGCTCTTCGACCGCGTCCTGTACCTGCTGGCCGAGAGCCGGCTGCGCGCCGGTCACCCGCTGGCCCTGGTCTCTTTGTATCTTCAGGAGCGCGCCCGCTTCGAGGGCCACGCGCTGCGCGGCGAGATGCACCTGCTCGTCGGGCGCGCCTTCCGCGATCTGGCGATGACCGACGAAGCGATGCGCGTCCTGCAGCGGGGGGTGGCCGGCAACACGGAGCGCCTCGAACCGGACGCGGCCGCCCGCCTGTACCTCGAGATGGCGGGCGTGCTGCGCGAGGCCGAGGACGCCTACCGCCTCGGCGAGATCCTGGCCTACCTCGACGCTCGCCACCCCCGACGTTTCGATGACTTCGAGTATTGGAGCGCCAAGGCAAGCCACGCCCTGTGGACCGGCAACCCCGCCCTCGCGCGCGACATGTACGTCTACGCCCTGAACGGACCGGTGACGCCGGCGCAGCGCGTCAGCCTGGCCGGCGCCGTGGGTGAGGTGTACGTCGCGACCGGTGAGTTCGACCGCGCACGACGCGCGCTGCGGACCCAGATCGAGTTGCTCGACGCCCTGCCAGACGGGCGCGGGGATCCTGCGCGTCACCGCGCTCGATGGCGGATCGCCGAGATCGAGATGCAACAGGGAGACGCCGCTGCCGCCGTGGCCGCGCTCGCCACCTTCATCGACGAGTACCCCGACGCCGCAGAGCGCCTCGAGGCCCGCTACTTCGCGGGGCGATCGCTGGTCGCGCTGGGCGACAACGGTGGGGCGCTGCGCCAGTGGGACATCCTGGTGCACGAGGACGCCGACGGGACCTTCGGCCGGCTCGCCGCCCTCGAGCGGGAGATGATCGCCTGGCGCGCGCGCAGCGCGGCCCCCTTGATCGAGCAGGCCGGCTTCGCTCGGACCGCCCCACCGCCCGTACCGGCGCCTGCCGCGCCCTCGGCGCCCGGGACGTCAACGCCCTGACGATCGGCCGTCGGGCAGCCGTCGCTCCAATGACCTCGGTGCCTCCCGAAACGCTTCATCCGGCACACCGACCCTCGAAACAGCCCTGGCACGCTTCTCGCTTTGGGGAAGGTTCGGCGGGTCGGGACGCTCGGCGCGTCGGAACGCTTGGCAGGACGGGCTCCCACGCAACCCTGCCCGCTCAGGAGGTTGGTCATGGCGATTAAGCTGCTCTTCGATCGGTTGTCCGCGACGCTCGAGCACAACCTCGACATGCGTTTGGAGCGCGGCAACATGCTCGCGGCCAACGTCGCCAACGTCGACACGCCCGGCTACACCCCGGTGGATCTGCAATTCGACGAGCAACTCCAGCAGTTCCTCGGCGGCGAGGATCCCGCCACGATGCGCAAGACCAGCGTCCACCATCTGGGCGCAGAGGTCGGTGCCCCGGAGGGCGAGGCCGAGTACGACTACTACTCACTCCCCGACAAAGACGGTAACTCGGTCGACCTCGACCACGAGATGAGCAAGGTCGCCGAGAACCAACTCCTCTACCGCGCCACGACGACGGTGTTCAGCAAGCGCATGGCGCTGTTGAAGTACGCCATCGCCGAGGGGCAGGGCTGATGGACTTCTTCAGCGCCCTGCGCATCGCGTCGAGCGGTCTCAGCGTCCAACGCACCCGCATCAACGTCACCTCGAGCAACCTGGCCAATGTCGAGACGACGCGCACCGTCGAGGGCGGGCCCTACCGCCGTCGCACCGCGGTCGTCGCGGCGGTGCCGCTGAGCGAGGCCTTCGACGAGGTGCTCGGCGACCACCTGCACGACCAGACGCACACCGCCGAGGTCACCGCCATCGAGTCCGATGGAAGCCCGGGCCGCCTCGTCTATGAGCCTCAGCACCCCGACGCCAACGCCGATGGCTACGTCGAGATGCCGAACGTCAACGTGGTCGACGAGATGGTGGACATGCTCACCGCCTCGCGCAGCTACGAAGCCAACGTGACCGCGATCCAAGCCATCAAGAGCATGGCTCAGTCCGCGCTCGACATCGGTCGATAAGGGGGGCTCGCGATGGCGTCTCCAGTCAACATCACGGGCCTCCCGTCGGTTCAGTCGGTCCTCGAGCGTCGCCCCGGCGCGATGGTCGGCCGGACCGGCGCGCCCCACGAGGTCGCCCGTCCCTTCGTCCAGTTCCTCGAGGAGCAGGTCACGAAGGTCAACACGCTGCACCACGAGGCGGACGAGGCCGTGGCCGCGATGGCCACCGGGCGCAGCAACAACATCCACGAGATGATGATCTCTCTCGAGAAGGCCGACGTCTCGTTTCGCCTGCTCGCGAAGGTGCGGAACAAGGCCATCGACGCCTATCAAGAGATCATGCGGATGAGCATCTGAGTCGGGCCCTGGGCGCGAACGCAGCCACGGAACAGAAAGTCTGGCGCCTCAACAGATGGCGGACGCCGGCCCAGGGCCGGCCGGGCGAGGGAAGATGAACGAGCTGCTGCAGAGGATTCGCGAGCGCCTTGGCGCCGTCAACGAGCGACTGAGCACCGGTCAGAAGCTGACCATCGTGGCGCTCGGCACGCTGCTCGTGGGCGCCATCGTCGCCTTCACCTGGTTCGTTCGCCAGCCCGACTACCGGACGCTCTACAGCCAGCTCGATCCGCAGGAGGCGGGCAAGATGCGGGACTGGCTGGCCGAGAACAAGGTGCAATACCGGCTCACGGGCGGCGGCACCACCATCGAGGTGCCCGCCGAGCAGGTGCACGAGCTGCGACTGCAGCTCGCGTCGTCGGGCGTCGCGGGCAGCAGCGGCGTGGGCTACGAGCTCATCGACAAGAACGAGATGTTCGGCATGCCGGACGACGTCATTCAGGTGAACAAGCGCCGGATGCTCGAGGGCGAGCTGGCGCGCTCCATCGCCACGCTTCAGGAGGTCCGCAGCGCGCGGGTGCACCTCGCCCTGCCCAAGGACACGCTCTTCGTCGAGGACCAGAAGCCCGCCACGGCCTCGGTCATCCTCGACATGCCCTCCTCGGTGCAGCTCAGCAACCGCCAGGTGGCAGGCATCGTGAACTTGGTGGCCGGCGCCGTGCCCTCGCTCGATCCCGACCAGGTGACGGTCGTCGACCAGCGCGGCCGGACGCTCAACACCAACCACGGTGACATGGTCGATGGTTCCACCACGCTCGAGTTCAAGCAGGATTTGGAGCGGCGCCTCGAAGAGAAGGCCAACGACGTGCTCGCCAAGATCGTCGGCCCTGGCCGCGCGGTGGTGAAGGTGCAGGCCGAGATCGATTTCAGCCGCGAGGAGCGCACCGAGGAGCTCTACGACCCCGAGAAGCAGGTCGTGCGCAGCGAGGAGACGCTCAACGAGCTCCGCGAGAACGGCGGCAACCGCGTGGGAGGGGGCGCCGGCGCGGCCGCGAACGATCCCAACGTCGCCCAGGGCGTGGTCCGCGTCGGCGACGCCAGCAACTCCAGCCGAGAGAAGACCGTCACCAACTACGAGGTCGACAAGATCGTCAAGCGGGTGATGGGCCCGGGCGCGATGCTGAAGCGCCTCTCGGTCTCGGTGGTCGTCGACGGCAAGTACGAGGCGAAGGCGGCCGCCGAGGGGGCCGAGGGCGACGAGGCCGCCGCCGTCATGGAGTACGTCGCGCGCAC
>CALBMW010000541.1 GCA_937896275.1 uncultured Myxococcales bacterium | reverse complement strand
GGCACTTCTTGGGGGGCAGGCCGAAGTGCCAGGCACTTCTTGGGGGGCACTTCTTGGGGGGCGGCTGAACGGGCCGACGTGCCAGGCGCGTCTTGGGGGCGCGTCTTGGGGGGGCAGCCTCAGCGGCCGAGAAACGCGCCGACGACAGGCTGGCCGGCTCCAACCTGCCACAGGCCGAGCAGGTCACTCGCGCCATCAGCGTCATAATCCAGCACGGAGAACGACCGGAAATGGAGGAACGCGGCGCCGGCTTCGGGCTGGCAGCGGTAGTTGTCCAGCTTCAGGTCCGAGGTCAGCTTCACGAAGCAGAGGAATCCGTCATGGGGCCTCGGGCTGTGGAACGTGAAGGAGACCCGGATCACGATGTCGGGGTGGGGGCCGCCGAAGAAGTCGCCCACCGCCAACTCGCCCGCAACGCCGCGGAAGGGCGCGGCCCACTCCACCAACCGCTGCGACTTCGACCACACGGGGAAGAGCGGACCGCCCACGTTCTCCAACGCCGCCGAGAGGTCGTCGGTGAGGAGATCGAGATCGCCGTCCGCGTCGAGATCGACCAGGACCGCGGAGCGAGGGCAGGTGGTCAGCGGCCCCTGAACCATGTCGGGCGCGTCGACGAAGGCCGGCGAGTGCGGTGATCCGTCGTTTCGCAGGCCCGTCAGCGGACAGAAGGCGAGGGCGTCCAGGTCACCGTCGCCGTCCAGATCCCCGAACGCCACCGGCCCCGCCGAGTCATCCGCGCCCGGCAGCCGCGCCAAGGCGTTGTTCTCGACCCAGCTCGGGGCGCCCGACCGTCCGACGTTCTCCAGGACCCGGAGAGCGTCTTCCGAGCGCATCACGAGGTCGACGTCCCCGTCGGCGTCGAGGTCGACCGGGGACATGACCGCGTCCCAGTGCAGGCCGTCGGTCAGCCCGGGGAGCCCAATGCCTTCACCAAAGTCCGGCAGTGGCGGCAGGTCGTTCTGATAGGTCGGCAGGCGCTGGAGGAGCACCCGCGCGTCGACGTAGCTCCCATCGGGCGTGAAGGCCGGGTCGTGCACACGGATGGAATGGACCGTCAGGTAGCAGTCGGTGACGTCGAGCGTGCTGGGCTCGAGCTTCACCGTGTAGGCGAGCGACTGACCCTCCACCAGCACGCGCTCGGTCACCGAGAAGTCCCAGCAACTCGCCCTTTCCCCCCCCGCGGTCTCGACGGTGGTCCAATTCTCTGCGCCGATCCGCTTCGCGCCGACGTTGGTCAGCGTGATCGTCTGCTCGGCCGGGACGCCCTGCCCACCGAAGAGGTGGCCCTCCTCACCGCCGAGCGCCGTCACCTCGAAGACCAGGACCGGCAGATCGACTGACACGCAGCTCGAATCGCCGCGCTCCCAGCAGGCCTCCTCCGGGTCACAGGCCGCGATCGCCAGGACGACCGCGCCGCTCATGATCGCCCAACGGATCTTCGCCTGCATCGGAACCTCCACCTGAGCGAGTTCGGGCCCGGAGTATGCCCGGGCGGCGCCTCGGATGGAACGCGCCGAGCCTGCGAACGCCCGTCGTCGGACCCCGTCTTGTGGCAGACTCGCCCCATGCGCGCCCACCGCTGCCTCCCCTTCGTCGCTCTCCTCCTGTCCTGCGACGCGCCCCGCGACGGCTCGGCCGAGGCCGCTTGCGGCAACGCCGCGTGTCCGGTTGGCACGGTCATCCACCTCGAGGCCACGTCGGTCAGCCAGTGCGAGGCCGCCGGCAGCGCGCAGGTGGCGACGGCATCTGGCGGGGTCGAGGGCCGGTGCTTCGTCGGCGGCGCGTGCCAGTACGTGTGCGCCCCGGTGAGCCGCTGCTGCGGCAGCGAGCTCTGGACCCAGGCCGCCTATCGCTGCGAACAGCCGTGTTGCCCCAACGGCGCCCCGCCCCCCTGCGGCGGCGGGTGCGGCAACGGCGACTGCGAGATCGGCGAGACACCGGTCGACTGCCCGCAGGACTGCGCGGACACCTGCGGCGACAACGTCTGCACCGGCGCGGAAGGTCCCGAGGGTTGCCCGCAGGACTGCCAGGCTGCCTGCGGCAACCAGATCTGCGAGCGCGGTGAGACGCCGGAGGCCTGCCCGGACGACTGCGTGCTCGGCGGCGTCTTCCAGGTCGATCCGGCGCTGCTCGACTTCGGCAGCTACCGCAACGGGCTCTCGTTCGGCATCGTCAACCGCGCGCCCACCGGCGTGACCTGGCGCGCCGAGTCCGACGCAGGCTGGCTCACCCTGTCGCAGGCCGAGGGCGCCGCGGGCGATGCGCCGGTGACGGTCACCGTCGAGGTCGATCGCCAGCGGCTCCAGCCACGGTCCTATGAGGCCGTGATCCGCGTGAGCGCCAGCGGCGGCCATGCGCGCACCCTTCGAGTCTGGATGAGCGTCGCCGATCCCAGCGCGCCCCTGGAGCCGGACTGCGCCCCGCCCTGCCGCGAGGGCCACTTCTGCCTGGGCGGCGCGTGCGTCTCCACCTGCAATCCCGAGTGTCCCGCCGGCACGCTGTGCCGCAACGGGGAGTGCCGGCGCGCGACCGAGGGCGGCTGCGAGGGTGCGTGCCCCGAAGTCGGCCAGGCGGTGTGCGTCTCCGCCGATCGTTACGCCACCTGCGACGTCGCCGGCGATTGCCCCGAGTGGAGCGACGCGCAATCGTGCCCGCCGCAGACCCTCTGCGTCTCCGGTCGCTGCTTCGCGCCGGAGAACTGCACCCCCACCTGCGCCGGCGCGGGCACGCGCGAGTGCTCGGGCCCCAGCGCCTACCGCGTCTGCGAGCTGCTCGCCGGCTGCCCCCTCTGGAGCGGCGACCGACCCTGCGGTGACGGCGCGGCGTGCGACCAGGGTCGCTGCACGAATACCCGCCTGCGTGCCGCCCTCATCCAGCCAGTCGACGGGGCGCAGACCGACGACGACACCCCGTTCTTCCAGTGGACGCCGGTGACCGGGGCCGACGTGTACGAGCTCCAGCTAGACGTCGACCGTGGGTTCGGCGCGCCCCACGTCGAGCGTCGGCAGTCGACGAGCTACACGCCGTCCTCGCCGCTGGCCCCCGGGGCTCACTACTGGCGGGTCCGCGTGGCGGTGCGCGAGGCGTGGACTGCGTGGTCGGATGTGTGGTCGGTGACGGTCCGCTGAGCCGACCTCACTGACAGTCCCCAGGGCAACTCGCCGGTGACTCGGTGCCGGTGCACGCGCCGTCCCCGCAGGTGTCCCCACAGTCACCGGGGCACGTCGTGGGCGTCTCCCCGGCGCTGCACACGCCGTCCCCACACCCGCCGCTGCACGGCGACGGCGTCCCATCCGGGCAACACGGCGCCTCGCAGCGATACGACGCCACCGTCCACAGCTCACCTCGGCAACACGGGCGCGGCGGGACGCAGACGTAGACGCAGGAGCCCTCGGCGAAGCACTGACCTTGGGCCTCACCGGACTCGGTCACGATGTTGACGGAGGCCGCCCCCTGGCACTGATTGATGGAGTGCGCGTCGAGCCGGATGGTCGTTCCAACCGGGCACGCGGCGTTCTCGCAGGCCTTCTCTGCGGTCTTGTCCGGCTCGCCACAGGCGAGCAGCGACAGGGCCATGAGCGCACCACGCAGAGCAGCGACGCAGGTCCGGAGAGCGGCTCGACCAGGGTCAGCGCCGAGCGCCCGTTCAGTCTTCATGCGGTCATCATCCTCGTCGCGCACACGGCTTGGGGGCGCATCGCCGACAGTACCGTGTCCAGTGACCATCGAGGGCAAGGGGTTCGGCTCCGGTGCCTGGCAGCGTCCGTCGCCAGGCGGCAAGGTCAGGCCCACCCGCCCTATCCCAGCGCCCCGAGTGCCCGCGCCAGCACCTCGGCCCCGGCGCCCGGGCGCACGCCTTCGGTGCTCAGGATCTGCCGATAACGCCGCACCCCCGGGCGCCCGGCGAACAGCCCCAGCAGGTGCCGCGTGACGAAGTGCGCCCGGCCGCCCTCGCGCACCACCTGCTCGACGTAGTCCGCCAGCCGGCCGACGGCGTCCTCTGCCATGACGTCGGGCGCCGCGCCGTCCCCGAAGACGCGGCGGTCGGCGGCCCCCAGCAGGCTGGGATCGTCGTAGGCCGCGCGCCCGATCATCACCGCGTCCACGTGCCGCAGGTGCTCCAACGCGGCGTCGAGGTCGAGCACGCCGCCGTTGAGCTCGATGACCAGATCGGGCCGCTCCTGCCTCAGCCGATACACGTCGGCGTAGCGCAGCGGCGGGACGGTGCGGTTCTGTTTGGGGCTCAGCCCGCTCAGCCAGGCCTTGCGGGCGTGCACCGAGAACCGGTCGGCGCCCGCATCGGCCACGGCGTCGACGAAGCCGCGCAGATCGGCGTAGCTGTCCTGCGCGTCGACGCCGATCCGGTGCTTCACCGTGACCGGCAGATCGACGGCCGCGCGCATCGCCTCCACGCAGCGCACGACCAGGTCGGGCCGCAGCATCAGGCAGGCGCCGAAGTTGCCGCTCTGCACGCGCTCGCTGGGACAGCCGACGTTGAGGTTGACCTCGTCGTAGCCCCAGTCGGCGGCGACGCGCGCGCACTCGGCGAGCGCGGTCGGATCGTCGCCGCCCAGCTGGAGTGAGAGGGGGTGCTCCGTGGGCGAGAAGCCCAGCAACAGCGGGCGGTCCCCGTGCAGCACGGCCGAGGTCGTGACCATCTCGCTGTAGAGCAGTGCGTGCTTCGTGAAGGCCCGACACACCACGCGAAAGTGGCGATCGGTGCAGGCCATCATCGGCGCGACGCTGAGCGCCCGCAGCCGGCCGCGCGCCACCCTACGGCCCCGCGTCGGCCCCGGCGGGCGGGGTGCGCGGCAGGGGCACGCAGAAGGCCTGGTCGCCGCTCGAGGCGCACCCGCTGCCGTCGCAGATCTTCGCGTTGCCCAGCGGGACGCAGCCGAGGCTCACGGCATCGGCGCAGTCGGCGAGCGCCTCGCAGGCTTGCAGGCACAGGCGCACATCGCCCGCGGGCAGGTTGTTGTAATAGAGGTCCGGCACCAGCGTGCACACCCCCTCGAACCGGCAGTCCTCGTCACAGGACTCGCTGCACACGCCGCGCGTGTCCGTCCCGCCCAGGCGCAGGCAGGTCTGGCCGGCGCAGACGCCGGCGCCGGCGCCGGTGAAGAGGCAGGTGCCACCGTTGTCCTTCGCGCCCGCCTGGCGGTCGATGAAGGTGTCGTCGGTCGTGCCATCGTCACAGGCCGCCGCGAGCGACGTGGCCGTCACGCACAGCAGGGCCATCGCCAGCGGTCGCCTCATCCGATGCCCCCCCCGCGCACGATGTTGTACACGGCCTGCCCGGTCGCGATCGCCCGCGCGCCCTCGCCGGGCGGCGTGCCGGCGAAGAGCTCGGTCCGCGTCACCGCCACGCGGTTGCCGAAGCGAAGCACACGCGCGTGGGCGTAGAGATCCTCGGGCGGCCCGGGGCGCAGGTAGTCGACGCGCAGATCGACGGTGCTGCAGCGGTCCTCGGGGCCCTGGAAGCGGCTGAACACCGCCGCGCCGCCCGCGGTGTCGAGCACCGTCGAGATGATGCCGCCGTGCATCGCCGCCGGATCGGGGTAGCCCAGGAACTCGTCGCGCCAGGGCAGGTGCAACACGGCCTCGCCCGGCTGCAGGTGCACCGCGTACAGGCCCAGGTGTCGGTTGAACGGGATGAGGGTGTTCATCATCTCGGCCAGCCACGCCAGGCGGTCGTCGATCGCGAGGTTCATGCGTCGAGCAGGCGCGCTAGTAGGGGTCCGTTGCCCTGCACCGCGGTGCGCTGCTGGTAGAGCTTCATGCCGCGCCGCCCGCCCAGCTCCTCGCCGCCGCCCGCGCGGCCCGGGCCGCCGTGAAGCAGGTGAGGCATCACCATGCCGGGCTGCAGCGCCTTGTCCGCGATCTTGCCGTCGGTCACCACGATGCGGCCGTGCCAGCCCGCCAGCGCGAGGATGGCCTCGCCCAGGAAGGCCTGGTCGTCGCCGTAGATCGACGCCACCAGGCTGCCCTGCCCCAACCTCACGATGTGGGCCGCCTCGGCGGCCGAGCCGTCGTAGGGCAAGAGGGTCGCCACCGGCCCGAAGACCTCGACGTCGTGCACGGGGCCCGCCCGGCGCGCGTCATCGGCCACCAGCAGCAGCGCGTCGAGGAAGCAGCCTTGCCCAGGCTCGACGCCCTCGAAGGCGCTGCGGGCCGGATCACCCACCGCCACGCGGGCGTGCTCGAGCAGGCGGGCCAAGCCCTCGCGCGCGCTGTCGAGCTGCGCCTGGCTGGCCAGCGGACCCATGCGCACGGTGTCCAGCGCGGGATCGCCTACCACCGTCCGGCGCAGCCGCTCACCCAGGTCCTCGATCACGTCGTCGAGCCGGTCGCGCGGGACCAGGATGCGCCGCGTGGCGGTGCACTTCTGCCCCGACTTCTGGGTCATCTCGCCGTGCACGTCGCGGATGAAGGCGTCGTAGGTCGCGTCCTCGGCGCCGGGCGCCAGGATCGCCGCGTTGAGGCTGTCGGCCTCGACGTTGACCGCGACCCCGCTGGCCAGGACCCGCGGGTGGCGCCGGATGGTCTCGCCCGTGCTCGCCCCGCCGGTGAAGGCCACCACGTCGCTCCACTCGAGGTGGTCGAGCAGATCGCCCGCGCCGCCGCAGATCAGGCCCAGGGCGCCCTCGGGCAGCACGTCGGCGTCGATCACCGCCTTGACCAGCCCCCAGGTCATCAGCGCCGTCGCGGTGGCGGGCTTGCTGATCACGGGCATGCCGGCCAGGAGCGCGCAGGCTGCCTTCTCGGCCAGGCCCCAGGCGGGGAAGTTGAAGGCGTTGATGTGCACGGCCACGCCCGGCTTGGGCGTGAGGATGTGCTGGCCCACCAGGCGCGAGCTGCGGCCGATGGTGATCGCCTCGCCGTCGAGCAACACGGTCCGCTCGCCCAGCGACTCGGCCAGCCCGGCGTAGTACATCAGCGTGCCGGTGGCGCCGTCGATGTCGAACTTCGCGTCGCCGCGCGTGTTCCCGCCGTTCTTGCGGCCCATCTCGATGAGGGCCTCGCGCTCGGCGTGGATGGCCTTCGACATCGCCGCCAGCAGCTTGCCGCGCGCGGCGAAGGTGAGCGACCGCAGCGCGGGGCCGCCCACCTCGCGGGCGTGGCGGAGGGCCGCGCCGAGGTCGAGCCCCGCCGTCGAGGTGCGCGCGACGATCGCGCCCGAGGTCGGATCGCGGAGGGCCGCGCCCTCGCCGGCGCCGGTCTGCCAGGCGCCGCTCAGGTAGCTCGCGAGTCGCTGCATCAGAGTCTCCTGCCGGTCCCTACCAGGTGATGGCGTCCGCCGCCCGCTCGAGGTCCTGCACGGTGTCGATCTCACGCCAGTGGCCGTCGATGCCCAGGGGCGCGATGGACTCGCCCGCCTCGATGGCGTCGTTGAGCAGATCGGTGAGGTAGGCCTTGCGCAGCGTCGGGGCGCTGCCGAAGGGTCGGTCGGCGCCCCGGCTGAGCGCCCGCAGGTAGCGGCCCCAAAGACGCGCGATCACAGCGGAATCGAAGCGCGCGAGGCCGATGAACTCACCCACCGTGTTGTCGGGTCCCACCTGCTTGCCGACGCGGCTGATCAGCCCGTAGCCGGTGATCTCGCACAGCTCGGCCTGCTCGACCGGGTGGTCCGTGCGGCCCGCATAGGCCCGCGACCACGACCGATCCACGATGAGCGTGGCCGGCGTGAAGGTGTCGAGCAGGCCCGTGACCACCGCCGGGTGGTAGACGATGTCGCCGTAGCTGATCACCACGTCGCCGGTCAGCTCGTCGCCCGCGCAGAACAGGCTCTCGAGGATGTTGTTGTTCAGGAAGTCGGGGTTGTCGACGAAGCGGACGCCCCGCACGCCGTGCGGTGGCTGGATGCGCCGGCCCTTGTAGCCACGAATGACGACGATGTCGTTGATGCCCGCCGCCTGAAAGGCCGCGATCTGATGGTGCAGGATGGGGCGACCGCCCACCTCGACCATGCACTTGGGCCGGTCGTCGGTGTAGGGGCGCAGGCGGCTGCCTTGCCCCGCCGCGATGACGATCGCTTTCATTCCGCCTGGCCTCCAGCGTCGCCCGCGCGGGGGGCGAAGCGACCGATCTTCAGCGTCACGGCGAGCGCCGTCCGCGCGACGTATAGCAAATGCACCGCGCCGTAGGCGTAGAGAAAGGCGTCCATGCGGCCGAGCAGGGCGAACAAGGGCAAGGTCTGCGGGTACTGACTGATCAGCCGAAAGACCATCTCGACCGGCCACAGCGGCGACCGTCGCTGGCTGGCGGCGGCCGCGCTCTGGCCGTGCCCCACGCGCTCGGCGCCGGTCGCCTCGGCGTACTCGCGGCTGCGCACGAACTTGGTCAACGAGATCGCGGTCGCGACGGTGACCAGCGTGGCCAGCCCCACCCAGAGCGCGCTCAGCCCTGCCCCGTCGTGCAGGTACAGGCGCCCGGCGACCGCGGCCACCAGCAGGTAGGCCTTCAGCTCGTCCATCAGGAAGTCGAGCTCCGCCCCGATCGGCGACGTGCGGCCGGTGAGGCGGGCGAGTTGGCCGTCGGCGCAGTCGAAGACGTAGCTCAGCTCGACGAGCAGGACGCCGGCCCAGAGACCCAGCCAGCCCGGCATCGCCAGCAGAGCGGCCGCCGCGCCCAGCATGATCACCAGCGACATCAGGGTGACCTGGTTGGGCGTGGTCCGCGTGCCGCGCAGGGCGTAGACGACCACCGCGGCCGGGGGGCGCGCGACGTAGAGGTTGAACCACGAGTCGGCGGACTTGAGGCTGTCGCGGTAGATGCGGCGGAGGTCGGGCAGCACGGGGCTCCTGGGGCGCTCGGACCCCGCTGCGTAGCGTTTCGGGGCCCGCGGATCAAGGGCGGCGCCTCGGGTCGGGGGCGCGGCCGACCGGGGGGTGGCGCTGGGGGCGCCCGCGCGACGAAGATGCGTCATGGATCGCTGGGTGAGCATCAACGGTCGTGTCGTGCCGGGCGCCGAGGCCCGCATCTCGGTCTTCGACCGGGGCTTCCTCTTCGGCGACGCCATCTACGAGGTGCTGACCGCGCAGGACGGGCGGCTGATCTTCTGGGAGGATCACGCCGCGCGCCTCTTCGCCTCGGCCGCCCGCCTGGCGCTGCCGATCGACGTGAGGCCGGCGGATCTGCGCGCCGAGACCGAGACCGTCGCGGCCCGCGTGGGCGGCGCGGCCTCGCTGCGGCTGGTCGTCACGCGCGGTGAGGGGCTGCGCCTGGCGCCCCGCGACGCGCCGCGCTGCAACCGCGTGATCATCGGGCAACCGTTGGTGCGCGATCCTGCGGTCGAGGCCGGCTACGTGCTGCACGTGGTGCGGCTGGCGCAGGCCTCGATGGACGCGAAGGCCAAGACCGCCAACAAGCTGCCCGTGGTGTTGGCGATCGCCGAGGCGATGCGCGCCGGCGCCGACGAGGTGCTGCGCGTGGACGACGCCGACCGCATCCTCGAGGGCGGCACCAGCACCTTCTTCGCGGTCTTCGGGGGCGCGGTGCACACCCCCCCCCTGGACGCCGACATCCTCGAGGGCATCACGCGCCGCAAGGTGCTGCAGGTGGCCGAGCGGCTGGGGGTGGCCACGCGCGAGGCGCCCATCCCGCACGCGGCGCTGGCGCGCGCGGACGAGGCCTTCGTCACCAGCAGCACCCGCGGCGTCGTGGCCGTGCGGCGCATCGACGGCCGCGCCTACCCGAACCCGGGGCCGGTCACGGCGCGCCTGCGCGCGGCCTATGACGCGCTGGTGGCGAGCACCCGGTGAGGGGGTGGTTCGCGCTGCTGCTGCTCGCGGTGGGTTGCGACGACGACGGCGGCGATCGCGCGCCCGTGGACTCACCCATCGACGAGGCCGCCCATGCCGCCTTCCTGCCCCTGAGCGCCTGCGCGCCCTGTCATGCGCGCCAGGTCGAGGCCTATCGCGGCACGGCGATGCACTACGCGACCAGCTCGCCGGTCTTCCTGGCGATGCAGCAGGCCCTCGCCGACGCGACCGGCGGGCGCTTCACCTCGGGCGGCCAGGATCCCGACCGCTGCGCCCACTGCCACGCGCCGGTCGGCACGGTCCGCGGCGTCTTCTTCGCCGGCGACGACTTCTTCGGCAAGCTGACCACGCCCGATGACGGCATCACCTGCGATCTGTGCCACCGCATCACCGGGCCTGTCGGCGACGGCATCGCCAACCTCGCCTTCCGGGCGACCCCGGGCGCCGAGAAGCGCGGTCCCTTTGGCGATCCGGTCGCCAGCCGCTTCCACGCGTCCACGGGCGAAGGGGCGACGCACCTGAGCTCTGCGCGCTTCTGCGGCGCCTGCCACGACGTGCGGCTCGATCAGCCGGATGTAGCGACCGGCGAGCCCTTCGCGCGCCTCGAGAACCTGTACACGGAGTGGTCCGAGAGCCCCTGGGCCGACGCCGATCACCCGCAAAACCCGTTGCGGGGCCAGTCGGGGATTGGGGGGGTGCACGAGGGGCGGCGGGCCTGGGGCGAGGTCGTCACCTGCCAGGATTGCCACCTCAGCCTGTACCCGGCGCGGGGCTTCACCGACCGCGTCGAGTACGCCGAGGCCTTCGCGGGGGTCGACCGGGCGACGCTCGATCGCAAGGCCCACAAGCTGTACCCCGCCGGCGAGGCGGCCGAGCCCGACGACGGCCGCGCCGTTCCCCGGCGGCGGGTGAGCACGCACGCGATGGTCGGCGCGAGCAACGCGGTGCTGCCCTTCGAGGGCAAGGTGGGGGTGGAGCCGGGCTGCGCTGACGCGCGAGACGCCTTTGGCCAGCCCGCCTGCGTACGGCAGCGGCGTGACGCGATGTTGAAGGCCGCGCTGACCCTCGATCTGAGCGAGACGCCGCCGACGGTGGAGGCCGGCGGCGAGGTCGACGTGCGGGCCTGGATCGAGAACGTCGGGGCCGGGCACGGCGTGCCGTCCGGCTTCAGCCAGGAGCGCGAGGTGTGGGTCGCCCTGACCGTCACGGACGAGGGCAGCGCCTGCGTGGCGGACGCCGACTGCGCCGACTGGGTGCAGCCGCAACGCTTCGTCGACGACCCCGACTTCGCGTGCCTGGTGCGCGGCCCCGACGGCCAGCCCGACGCCACGCTCCAGCCCGACGACGCGCGCACCTGGCGCCGGCGCGCCCGTGAGGAGCGCAGCGGGGCGTGTGACGCGGGCCGGTGCGTGGTCTACCGGTCGGGCTACCTCATCGACCGCGACGGCGACGGGCGCGTCGAGGACGAGGATCTGCGGCACGAGCTGGTCGAGATGGACGCCGACGCCTTCGTCGAGGCCTGCGCGCTGCCGGGCCCCGACGCCGATCTGCGCGGCCTAGGCGTGGACGAGGGTCTCGTCATATTTACCAATCAATTCCAGCACTTGGAGGTTGACGCGGCGCAGGCGCCGGTGGAGGAGCCGAACGCGCGCTGGCTGGCGCCCACCGCCGCGCCCTATCTGCCCGGGGCCGAAGCGCCGCCGGTGCTCGATCAGGATCCCGCCGAGCGCCGCAGCCTGCTCGCCACCGAGCGCGCCCTGTTCGAGCGGCTGCGCTTCCGCACCGCGCGCAAGGGCTTCGGCCTGACGACGGTCAACCCCGTGGCGGCCAACCGCTACTTCAACGGCAACAGCCTGCGACCCTTCGAGCCCCGGCTGGCGCGCTACCGCGTGCGCCTGCCACCGGCCGTGATCGGACCCCTGCGCGTCGAGGCGCGGGTGCGCTTCCGCTTCTTCCCACCGCGACTGCTGCGGGTGCTGACGGTGCGCGAGGCGGCCCGTGGCTCGAAGCGGGTCACGGAGGCGACGCTGGACGACTACGTCGACATCGTCGATCTGGCCGCCGACGCGTGGTCGGTGACGGTGGAGTAGGAGTTCGGTCCCGGTCGCCCCGGTGCCGGTCGCCCCTCGGCCGTCCGCGCGCGGCCCGCGGCGCACGTTTCTCGCCGCGATGGATCCTTCCGCCGCACCGCCCGTGGGAAGGCCGCGAACCGGACGCGGAGGATCGATCGATGGGACACAGGCGACTCGGAGCGGGGCTGTTTGCGGGAACCGTGGCGGTGGGGCTGGCGGCCACCGGGGTCTGGGCCCAGCGGCACGACGACGACGACGACGACAAGCGGATGTTCGAGTTCGCCGCGCCCATCATGGCATCGCCCGCCGCCGACATGATGGGGGCCACGCCGGGCGGGGCGCAGGACATCGCCTATGCGCGCGATCGCATCGCCGCCGGCGAGGTGCCGCACCCCGAAACCTTCACCCCCGAGGGCCTGTTCAGCGAGCACGACCTGCCGCTCGAGACCGGCCGCGCCTGCAAGCAGGTCGTCTGCCTCACCGCCGCGGCGACCCCGGCCGAGCTCATCGCCCAGCCCGAGGTGCGCCACCTGGCGCAGATCGGCTTCGCCTCGAACCTGGACGCGCGCACCTGGAAGCGTCCGCCGATGAACCTGGTGGCGGTCATCGACAAGAGCGGCAGCATGAGCGGGCAGCCCCTCGACACGGTGCGCGCCAGCCTTCACCAGCTCGTGCGCCAGCTCGGCCCCGAGGACCAGATCGCGGTGGTGCTCTATGGCGACCGCACGCACCTGCACCTGCCGCCCACCCTGGTGAAGGATCGCGCGGCCCTCGACCGTGCCATCGACGCCATCGAGAGCGCTGGCTCCACCAACATGGAGGACGGCCTGAAGCTGGGCTTCCAGATCGCCGAGCGCTCGGCCGCGGCCTTCGAGGGCGTGACCCGCGTGATGCTGTTCACCGACGAGCGGCCCAACGTCGGCGCGACCGACGCCGGCAGCTTCATGGGCATGGCCCGCGCCCACAGCGCCAAGGGCATCGGGATGACGACCATCGGCGTCGGCGCGCACTTCGGCGCGGAGCTCGCGACCGCCATCTCGAGCGTGCGCGGGGGCAACCTGTTCTTCTTCCCCGACCACGAGGCGATGGTGACGAAGTTCACCGATGACCTCGACACGATGCTGATCGCGCTGGCCTACGACCTCGATCTCGAGATCGCGCCGGCGCCGGGCCACCGGCTGGTGGGTCTCTATGGCGTGCCCGGCGATCTCGTGAAGCGAAGGCCCGACGGCGGCCTGTCGATGCGGGTCGAGACGATCTTCCTGAGCAAGCAGAAGGGCGCGATCTTCCTGGCCTTTGCACCCCACGGGGGGGGCGCCCTGCCGCCGGCACCGGGTCCGCTGGGCACGGTCCGCGTGGCCTACACCGGCGTCGATCGCGCGGCCCACACCGACGCGCTCGCGATCACGTCGTGGACCGATGGCCCGCTGCCCCTCGGCCTGGCGCGCGGGCGCCTGCTGGTCGACGAGGTGACGACGCTGCGCGCCGCCGCCGAGGCTCACCTGAGCGGCAACGATCAGGAGAAGGCCTGGCAGCTCGTGCGCGCGCTGCGCCAGAAGTTCGCTCAGACCGACGTGCCCGGCCTCGACGGCGAGCGCGCGGTCATCGACCACCTGCACACCACCTTGAGCCGCCTGAGCGGCCACCAGGGCGAGGGCGCGTCGGTGGCGGTGGGGCGGGATCCGATCGACGGGTTGCCGCGCTGAGTCAGCCACGCGGTGGTCCGCCGGAACGTGCGGGCCCGGGGGTTGTCCATTGTGCGGAACGGTCGGATAGTCCAGCCCATGCGTACCCCACTCCTGTCGTCTGTCCTGGTCCTGTTGGCGGTCCCCGCCCTCGCCAAGCCCGCCTCCGAGCGCGAGGCCGCGCTGGCCGCGGTGGCGGCGGGTCGGCTCGACGATGGGCTCGCGGGCCTGCGGCGCGCGGCGGGCAAGGACGCCGGGGCGGACCTGCTGTGCCTGCTGGCGCGGGTCGAGGCCCTCGCCGGGCAGCACGCCGCGGCGGAGCGGACCTGGGCGCGCGTGCCCGCGGACGCCGAGTGCGGGCGTCAGGCGGCGTTTGGGCGGGCCGACGCGCTGCGAGGCCTGGGGCGGGTGGACGAGGCCGCGGATCTCTACGCGACGCACGGCGCCTCCTCCCTCGGCACCGACCGCGACGCGCCCCTGGCGATCTGGCTCACCGGGCTGGCCGCGCGCGCGCTGGACGAGGACAAGGCGGGGATGGCGCAGGGCCTCTACGCCTTGGCGCTCGGCCGTCGGCTCAGGCCCGAGGGGCGGGTGGCGCTGGCGCGGCGCGTGGCCGATCGCGTCCTGGCGTGGTTCGACAAGGCGCACGGCAAGCAGCACCTGTTCGCCCCCGAGGGGCTGGCCGCGGCGCTGGTCGCGGGGCTCCTGGAGGACGACACGCCGGCCAACCGGCGGCGCCTGGCTCACTTCATCGGCCCGCGTGAGGCGCTGGCGCTGCTGTCTTCGGTGCCGCCCGATCCCGTGACGCGCGCGCTGGCCGCCGACCTGGCCGGGCGGATCGATCTCGAGTGGCGCCTTCGCCTCTTGGACCTGCTGCAGAGGGAGGCGGAGGGCACGCCGGCCGCCCAGGACGCCGCCGAGCAGGCCATGCTCATCCGGGCCGCGCTGGGGCAGCTCAGCGTGGTCGGGCCGGCCCTCGCGGCGCGCGCGGCGCAGAAGGACGAGGGCGCGCTCACCGCCTCGAACGTGCACCTCGATCTGCTTGCGCAGGCGAGCGATCGGCGCGCGTTCATCGCCGCCACCGAGGGCCACCTGAAGCGCTTCCCGTCCGATCCGCGGCGCACCGGCAACGAAGGGCGCCTCGACGTCGTCCGCCTCGATCTGGCCCGCGCCGCCTTCGCCCGCGGGCACCACGCCGAGGCCCTGACGCACTACGACGCCCTGGTCGAGCGTGATCCCCGCTCGGCGCTCGCCCCCCGCGCCGCCTACGAGGCCGGCCTGGCCGAGCGCGCCGCCGCGCACCCCGACG
>CALBMW010000540.1 GCA_937896275.1 uncultured Myxococcales bacterium | reverse complement strand
GGGGCACAGCCCGCCGACGGCCGGCGGCACGCCGTAGGGGCCGTAGACGTCGGTCTCGGTGGTGGCGTCGACCACGGCGTCCGTGGTCTCGGCGTAGATCACGGCGCGGTCGCCCGCGACGAACATGCGGGTGGCGCCCGGGATGGCCACCCGCGACACCAGCGCGGCCTCGTCGAGGGGCCAGACCTTGGCGATCGACAGGCCCTCGCCGTCGAGCGCGTAGAGAAAGGTGCCGTCGATCTCGACCACGTCGGCCTCGTCGACGCCCGCGACCTGCGCGTTGGTCTCGCTGAAGTCCGGGGCGCCGCGACCCGCCCCCTGGGCAGTGGCGCCGCCCTCGTCGCCGTCGAACTCGCCCGGAAGGTCGCCGCCCTGGCCCCCGGGATCACCATTGTCGGGCGTCGGGGCGCCCGCGTCGGGCGCCTGGTCGACCGGGCACGGCTGCTCGGCCAGGGCCTCGTTGCGCTTGAGGATGCGCTCCATCTGGGTCAGCGCGCGACCGGTGAGCTGCTCTTGAAGCGCCGCGCAGTCGTCGATGGGCACGAGCTGTTCGAGCGGCGAGGTGTGCGTCGGCGGCGGATCGCCGGTCATCGGCGGCCGCGACGAGGCGGACACGTTGGTGGCCTCGATGCAGCCGCCGAGGGCCAGCGTGGCGAGCGCGAAGGTGCCGACTGCGCGGAATCCGACGACCAGTGAGCGCGGTGAGCGGTGCATCGTGGAGCCTCCCCGGAGCTTGGCGTGCGAGCGTCGAGCGACGCCGGCCTCGTCACGCGTGTCGCTAAGCAGGATGCGGACCAGTCTGGAATCTTACGCAGAACGTCGCTGCCGGGGCCTTCAGGGCTCGGCCTTCTGCGGCTCGGTCTCGGAAATCTGCGGCGACGGGCCCAGATCGCACAGGCGGCTCACCAGGGTGGCCACGCGCGGAACGCCGAGCCCGGTGACCGGATCCCAGCCGATCCGCGCGTCGTAGCCGGGCAACTCGAAGTCGACGCCGTCGCCCTCGCGGTTGACCGTCCGCACGGTCACGTCGGTGCGGCCCAGCCGCACATCGCGAAAGGGTGGATCGCCGGTGGCCGCGGCCAGCGCGTAGAGCGAGGGGTTGCAGAAGCCGAGGCGCCGCAGGCCGGCGCGGCGGCGCGCCTGGTTGGCCAACGCGATGATCGCCGCCCAGATGGGGGCGCCGGTGCTGGTGCCGCCCGCGTGATCGATGAACGCGCCGCCGACCACCGCCTGGTAGCCGTCGACGGTGAGATCCTCGGTCGGGCCGCGGTGCAGCGTACGGCCCACGGCCATCAGCGCGACGTCGGGGATGCCGCGCCCGTAGGCGAAGGTGGCCGGCGCGTGGGGCCCGCGCGTGAAGAAGCGTCGCTTGCGGCCGGCGGTCTCGAAGAAGGACTGGTAGGCAGGGATCGGGACGGCGTCGCTGAAGCCGCCGCCGCCCGCCAGCCGGCCGAAGGGGCTGTTGCCCGCCATGCCCGGCGGCAGCGGGCTGCTCCAGGCGACCTCGGTCAGGGGCTCGTGATGCGTGATCATCGTGCCGCCCACGCTGAGCACGCGCTCCTCGCAGGCGGGGAACACGGCGCGCGGCCAGGGCGTGTCGGCCACCGTCTTGCCGTCGTGCGTCAGGCGCGGCACGCCGTCGAAGGCGCCCCAGTCACCGGCCGCCGACAGGATCGTCACGCCCAGGGCGGCGCACTGATCGAGCAGGCCCGAGATGACCCGTGAGCCGAAGGCCGCGTAGTAGTCGCGCTCGGCGATGAGCCAGCTCGTCGAGGCCACCGTGGGCGCGTGCGCGGTGTCCTCGACGATGGACATCAGGAAGGCCGCCCACTTGTCGGCCACGGCGCTGCGGTCCATCACGTAGGCGACGAGGCGTGCCTTGGGGGCCATCGCGCCCGCCCACTGGGTCGCCATGGCCGCCTCGAGCGTCTCGTCGGTGCTGGGCGCGCGGGCGGGTCGGGGGCCCACGTAGACCACCTCGCAGGGGGTGCGGTCGATGCCGTGGGCGCGCCAGAAGGTCGCGCAGCTCGCTGCGTCGGGGGCGGCGTCCAGCAGCAGCAGGGCGATGGTCTCACCCTCGCCGTCGAGGTCGTCGGGGAAGTCGTAGAAGCGGCGCAGCTGGGCCGGGGTGACGCCGCCGAGCCCCTCGGGCACCGCGCCGGCGAGGGTGGAGGACGTTGGCGCGCGCGCAGCGGGGGTCGCGCCGGTGTCCCAGTGCCCGCCCTGGAGCCAGGAGATGGCGTCCGCGGCCCGGAGTGCCTGGATCGCCTGGACGAAGCCGCGCACGGCGGCCGGCAGGGTCCAGTCCACGCGGCGCGGTCGGTCGGTGAAACCATCGTCGCCGAAGGCATCGCGCGCCCGGGGGCCGAATCCGTCGACGAAGGCGTCGAGCGTGCCCTCGAAGAGCATGAGCTGGGGCGTGCTGGGCTGCTCGTGCGCGGGCAACGGCGTGATGGCGTGCTTGGCGAACCAGTCGACCACCTGCTGCCGATCGGTGGGCGCCAGGTCGACGTACTGCGCGTGCATGGCGGCGCGGTCGAGATAGGGCGCGGTGGCGTCCGGCGCAGACAGCGCGTCGGCGTGGTGCTTCAGGTTCCAGCCGTCGCGGGGCTCGAAGGTGACGGCCAGGATCAGTCGGGAGGGTGCGTCGGTCATGGGGCCTCGAGTCGGGGAGCTGGGGTCAGCGTCACGAAGCCCTTGCGCGCCGCGTTGCGCACCAGCGCGCGGGTCGAGGCGCGCACCGCGTCGGGCTCGGCGAAGCCCGGAGGCAGCAACGCCGGCGCGGCCGCCACCAGATCGCCCACGCGCCCGAAGCGCGACATCGCCTCGACCACCGGGGCCAGCGCCGGCGCCATGCGGCAGGGGTTGGCCTGCGTGCGGTGAGCGAAGTCGAAGGCGTCCGGCACGAGGTCGTGGAAGACGGTCAGCAGGCCGTCGGCGGCCTTGTGCTCGTCCGGCTGGGTGCGCAACGCCAGGTGGAAGGGCGTGGCCACCGCCATGGCCATCGGATCGAGGTCCAGGTCCGCGGGGGGCAGGCCGTCGTCGTGGTAGATGTTGAACAAATCCGCGTCTGTACCGGCCAAGCCGCGCAGCAGGGGGGCCATGATCTCGACGCTGATCGCCTTGGGCGTGGGGAAGAAGCCGGCGGTCGCCATGGTGAAGGCGGCGCGCGGATCCAGGTCCAGGCGGCCGCGCCCGTTGACGAGCCGCCAGGCCTGCCAGTGCACCGAGTCCGAGGCGGTGTTGTTGCCGTAGAAGTAGCGCGCCAGCGTCAGGTAGCTGCCCGCCTCGCCGCGGATGAAGTCGGCGTAGGCCTGCCACAGCGCGGCGGCGTCGAGCTCCGGTCGCTTGCGGGCGGTGTTGTAGGTGTAGGCGGCGCGGTGGCCGCTCTGAACCGCCAGCGTCAGGCCCGAGGACAAGATGGGATCGACGAAGATGGCGGCGTCCCCGGCCGCTGCCCAGCCGGGGCCGATCGGCGAGCGCGCCCAGCCGGTCCAGTCCTTGTGGGCGGCCACGCGTCGGCCGCCGGGCATGACGTCGTCCCGCAGGTGCGCGCGTCGGATCAGGGGCTCGATCTCGCGGCAGCCGCGCAGGGCGCCCCAGAAGAAGGCCTCCAGATCCAGGGCCGCGACGCCGCGCTTGAAGTGCTCGGTGCGGGTGACGACGCCCACGCTGATCAGGTCGTCGCCGACGGGGATGTACCAGATCCACCCCTCTTCGATGCTGGCGATGAAGACCGTCGTGGCGTCCTTGCGGCCCCTGAACAACACCTTCCAGTCGGCGCCGCTGAGGTAGCCGTTGACGGCGAAGTTGGCCATCGCGGGGTCGTACTCGCGGTCGGCGCCGGTGCAGAACGCGCGCAGGCCGGAGGCGTCGAGGACGAAGGGCGTCTCGATGCGCCCGGTCGCGCCCGCCTCGTCCGCCCACTCCACCGCGGCCACGGCGCCCGCGGCGTCCCGCACCAGCCTCGTCGCGCGGGTGCCCTCGCGCACCTCGGCGCCCAAGCGCCGCGCCTGCTCGCACAACAGGTGGTCGAACTCGGCGCGCCGCACGTTGATGGCGGTCAGCGGGATGTCGCGGACGCGCTCGGTGCGCAGCAGCTCGGTGAAGTCCTGGCCCAGCACGTTGATGACGTCGGTGCCGTCCCCGTGGGGCAGCTTCTCGATCTGCAGGTAGTCGGCGTCCCAGGGCTCTCGGTCCTTGCCCCACACGAAGGTGACGCCCATCTTGCGCACGAAGCGGCCGTCGTAGAGCAGGTCGAACAGCCCGAGGTCGCGGAAGACCGAGTTGATGACCGGCACGGTCGACTCGCCCACGTGGTAGCGCGGGTGGCGATCGGCCTCGAGGACGGTCACGCGCACCTCGGGCGCGTATTTGCCGAGGGTGATCGCGAACGAGGTCCCGGCGGGCCCGCCGCCGATGACGACCACGTCTCGAGCCTCGGTGCGCATCCTGTATCCTGGCCGGCGATGTATCAGCGGCGACATCTTCGCAGCCCGGACGCCGCGCCGAAACTCTACCGGTTCTTGCGCCTGCCGTGGACGACCGACGTGTCGGCCGCGCGGGACGAGCTGGTCGCGGCCGACCTGCCGTGGTTCGACAGCCAGTGGAAGTGGCACCTGGGCACGCGCTTCTGCGTGCTGCGCGGGGGGCCCGCCACCGAGCGACCCGGCGATCGGCTGACCAACGGCCGGGGCGTGGACGCGCCCTGCCTGTCGGCGCTGCCGGCGACGCGGGCCCTGCTCGACGTGGCCCTCCCGGCGCGCGCAGTGCTCGCCTGGGTGGGGCTCAGCCCGCCCGGCGCGCGCATCCATGTGCACGTCGACAACACGCGCCACTGGGACGAGCACCACCGGGTGCACCTGCCGCTCGTGACGAGCCCCGGGGCGCGGCTGGGCGTGGAGGGCCGCTTCGCGCACCTGCCCGCCGGCACCTGCTGGGCGTTGAACAACAGCCGCCCGCACGCGGGGCTCAACGACGGGCCGGCGCGACTGCACCTGGTGGTGGATTTGGCGCCGACGGCCGCCGTGGAGGCTTGGCTCCGGGCAGGCACTGCGGTGGAGGGCGAGCCGGATCCTCGGGCGTGGGAGGTGCTCAGGGGCGATCCGCTCGCGCGCCTGAGCGCAGCCCAACGCGCCGACGAGGCCCTGATGGCGCGCCTGCTTGCCCAGTGAGGCGGGCACGGTGAGGCGGGCACAGTGAGGCGGGCACAGTGAGGCGTCTCAGGGCGCTGCGGTGACCGCCCGCAGCGCCTCGACCAGCGCGGGATCATCCGGCCTCAGCACGTCGCCGCGGAACCACACCAGCGTGCCCGCGCGGTCATAGAGGAAGGTGGCCGGCACCTGTGCCACGGCGAACTGGCGCAGGGTGTCACCGCTGGCGTCGTGCAGGACGGTCCACGGCAGCTTGGCGCGTGCCACCAGCGCCTCGACCTCGCCCACGTCGTCGTCGAGCGCGACGCCCACCATCTGCAGACCGCGCGGCGCCCAGGTCGCGTGCAGGGCGGCCAGATCCGGCAACTCGCGGACGCAGGGCAGGCACCACGTGGCCCACAGGTTCACCAGCAGCGGCCGCCCCTTCCACTCGGCCAGCGCGCGGGTGTTGCCGTCCAGGTCGGGAGCGCTCAGCGCGGGCAGTGGGGCGCCCAGATCGCTCGGCGGCGGTCCGTCGCGCGCCTCGCCGATCTCGACGAGCGGCACCCGCGCGACCGCCAGCGGCTTGCCCGGGGCGGACCAGGCGACCAGCACGGACTCGGCGCCAAAGAGCACCGCGGCGGCGTCGACGTCGGGCACCGATGCGACGTGTCGGGGGGCGCCGCGCGGTCCCTCGGGGCCTTGCCGCGCCAAGCGCACGGCCACCTCGTCCGCGTCGCGGGTGAGCCACGCCACGAAACCGGCGTCGCCCTTCATCGCGACGCCCAGCGCCCGTACGGCGCGACGATCGAGGATCTGCGGGGCGCCGGCTGCCGCGCCCAGCGCCATCTGCACGACGAGGAAGCCCTTGCTGACGCGCGCCTGGATCGCCCGGGTACCGGCCTCGGCGCGCCGCACGTCGGTGCGGATGGTCGCCGGGATCGCCCGCGCGGCGGCTGGCGTCCAGCCTTGGGGGGTGAGGGTCGAGGCGCGCGCGCCGCCGTCCTCGGTCCAGCCCAGGGTCGGCCCCGCCGGTTCGTTCAGCCATCGCGGGGTCGACGCCCCAGGCGCGGCGGGCGGATCGAGGCGCTCGATGGCCACCGCGGGGCCGCCGGCCAGCAGCGCCGCGAGCAGCCCGACGAGGCGGATCACGGATCGCCCGCGGGCTGCGACAGCTCCAGCAGGATGCCGCCGGTGGCGGCCGGGTGAACGAAGGCGATGATCTTGCCGTTCGCGCCCATGCGGGGCACCTCGTCGATCAGCCGCAGCCCCTGCGCCTTGTAATGCGCCAGCACCGCCGCCACGTCCGTGACCTCGACGCACACGTGATGCACGCCGCCGCGGTTCTTTTGGAGGTAGCGCGCGATGGCGCTCGTCGGATCGGTCGCCTCGAGCAGCTCGAAGTGGCTCTCGCCGACGGTGAAGAAGGCGGCGCGCACCTTCTGATCCTCGACCACCTCGATGTGTTCGCAGGGGCGCCCGAGCAGCGCCTCGTAGCGGGGGAGGGCCTCGGCCAAGCTGGCAACGGCGATGCCCAGGTGGTCGATCTTCTTGAAGAATGGAGCGGGTACGAGCATGGCGGGATGATGCCGGGGGGGCGCGCGCGGTGGCAAGCGCCCGGAAGAGGTTCGACGTGGTGGGCACGGGGACCGGGCGACCGCGTCGCCACGCGTCGATTTTCCGGTCGATTCACGCAACGGCCGCGGCGTTTGTCCGAAGGCCTCCCGTCCCCACCGAGGACGGAGGCGCCCCATGCCGGACCCGCGCGAGGCAGATGACTACGATGGGCCGTGGAAAGAGGTACTCCAGCGCTACTTCCCGCAGGCCATGGGCCGCTTTTTCCCCGACGCCGCCGCCGAGATCGACTGGGCCCGCGGCCACGACTTCCTCGACGGTGAGCTGCAGAAGATCGCCCGCGACGCGGACACCGGGCGCCGCTACGTCGACAGGCTGGTACGCGTCTGGCGGCTGGACGGTCGTGAGACCTGGGTGCTGATGCACGTCGAGGTGCAGACCCAGCGCGACGGCGACTTCGCCCAGCGGATGTATACCTACAACCATCGCCTGTTCGACCGTTTCGCCCGCCCGGTCGCGAGCTTCGCCATCCTGGCCGACGACGATCCGAACTGGCGCCCCCAGCGCTTCGCCTACAACCTGTGGGGCAGCGAGGCCAGCCTGCGATTCCGCACCGCCAAGCTCCTCGACCTCGATCCCGATGACGCCGCGTACGCCGACAACCCCTTCAACGTCGTGGTGGCCGCCCATCGAGGCGCCCAACAGACGCGCAACGACCCAACCGCCCGTCTGGGCTGGAAGCTGACCGTCGTCTGCGGCATGTACGCCCGCGGCTACACGCGGCGGCAGATCATCGACCTGTTCCGCTTCATCGACTGGGTGATGCGGCTGCCCGTTGAGTTCGACGAACAGTTCCACCAGACTCTCGAGCAGTTCGAGCAGGAGGTCCGAATGCCCTACGTCACCAGCATCGAGCGCCGCGGCATCGAGAAGGGGCTGCGGCAAGGCATCGAGCAGGGCCTGGAGCAAGGCCTGGAGCAAGGTCTCGAACGCGGCCTGCACCAGGGACACGCTCAGCTCGTCCGGCGCCAGCTCACCCGTCGCTTCGGTCCGCTCCCCGCGTGGGTGGACGGCCGCCTCGAGGCCGCCGACCTGGACACTCTCGAGACCTGGGGCGAGCGCCTGCTCGACGCCGAGACCCTCGGCGACGTGTTCGATCCCTTGGGGGCTCGGGCACCTTGACCTTGGCACGTGGCTCTGAGTTCGGCATGTGAGTCCGGCATACGGTGGGACGGCGCGAAGACACCGGGCCACGCCTCGCTGAGGCCGCTGACCCGTCGTCCGGACGGCTGGACCGGTTCAAGAAGCGGGCGACTCCTCGTTCGCAGAGCGCGATGAGAGCGGCCACCCTCGTTCCTTGCGCTTCCTCACCAGGGCTCGCGGCACCTCTTGTTCCACGCGGGCGCGGCGCGACGTGGGGCTGAACTCTGGGAGCCTGCTTGAGCGGCACCCGGGCCCCGGCTACCGTCGCCGTGGATTCGAGCCCTCGGGGAGACGTCATGCGAACAAACCTTCTGCGCGCCGCGGCGGTGATCTTCTTCTTCGGTTGTGACGACGGCGGCAACATCAGCGACGGCGACAGCGGGTCGGGCGGCGGAGTCGATGACACCGACGGCGGTGCGGGCGGCGTCCGGGGCACGCCGGGCCTTGGAGGCCAGGCTGCGATGGGCGGCACGTCCGCCCTCGGTGGCGTCCCCGCCGTGGGCGGCGAGCCGGGCGCGGGCGGGGCGGGTGGCG
>CALBMW010000539.1 GCA_937896275.1 uncultured Myxococcales bacterium | reverse complement strand
CCTCGCCCGTCACGTCCTCGCGACGGCGTTCGATTGCTGGACACCTCTTCAGTCGGCGACGGTGAAGACCCACACCTCGGGGTTTCGCCCCTCCACGGCGACGAAGATCCGCCCGTCGGGGGCCACCGCGAGCCCCTCGATGCGGGGGGGCGGGCCCTCCGGCGCGGTGACGGCCCCCTCGGCCAGCACCTCGGGCTCTGGGTCGATGCGCCAAAGGGTCAGCGTGCCGTCCGCCCCCCCCGTGACGAGCGCCTCGCCCCGCCGCGCCGCGTAGGCAGCGCCCTCGTGTGCCTGGACCGACGTGGCCTTGCCCTCGCGCGCCACCCAGAGGCGGCCCTTGGCGTCGGTGGCCACGCGCGCACTCCCCATCTCGACGTAGCTGGTGAGATTGACGTCGCTCGAGAGCCACGCCTCGGGCTCGCCTTCGCTCAGCGGGATCCCGAGCGCGCGGCGGTCGAGGGCGACGAGGGCGCCACCGCTGAGACCGATGAGCTGGAGGGAGGGCGAGACCTTGGCGAGGCGCGTGACGCCGCCGATCTGCAGCGTCGTGCCGGGCTTGGGGCCGCGACCCCCGCGGGGGGGGCGAACCTCGACGACCTCGGCCAGGCGGCCATCGGGCAGACGCAAGCTGGCGCGGCTGGTCGGGCCCGGCGGTGGATCCTCGCTTTGGCCGGTGCCGACGTCGATCCGCCGGCCGCCGACCAAGATCGTGTGCACGTCGAGGAAACGAAGGCGCTGTCGGACGGCGCCCCCGATGGGGTGGCTCGCCACGCGCTGGTCGCCCCGCCAGATCTGCAGGACGCCGCGACGGTGCGCGGCCCAGAGATCACCCTCGGGGGCGACGGCGAGGTCGGGTCCCCAGGCGGCGTGGCGGGCGACGACGGACAGCGTCTTCGGGGTCACGGCGACGGCCTCCTTGGCGCGAGCGGGGGCGGCGTGTGCGACGGGGGTACGCTGGCAGGCGGTCGTGGCCCCCATGAGCAGCAGCCCGACGAGGACGCGCCCGAGCGCGGCGCCACGACGCACCATCAGAAGCGGTCTTGGGTCACGTAGCCCAGCAGCTGTCCGTGGCGCACCGCGTACCACTTGCCCTGCTCACCTTCGATCTGCACGGCCGTGCCCGCGGCGATGCCGTCCAGGACCCGTGACCCGGAATCCGGCGCCTGGTAGACGTCGCCGGCGCGGACGGTGGTCTCGGTTCGACGGTTGGGGTGGAAGTGCTGGTCCTTGGCCCCGTCGCGGTTCGTGTCCACGTTGTTCGCGGGGGCCGCGGCCGTGGTGGTCGGCGCGGCGGCCCCGGCGGGCTGCCGCAAGCCGACCGCGACCAGCATCTCCTGCTCGCCCGCCCGCCCCGAGAGCAGCTGCGTGGCGTCCGCCGGCAGCCGATCACCGTTGGCCTGACACATGCGCTTGACGTAGTCCACGCAGGCCGCGTCGCCCTGCCCGTCGGCCACCGAGAGCAGCGCGAGCACCTTGCGGCCGACCTCGTTGGCCGCCGACACGCCCACCGTCATCAGCGCGGCCATGTGACTCGACAGCCAGCCGAAGTCGATGAACTGTGCGACGGTCTGGCAGCTGAACCCGCCGCTGGTGATCCGCTCGAGGAAGGCTGCCTGGTGGCTCGCGTCCTGGGCCAGCCACACCTGCTGCAGCACGAGCGGCAGGTGGGGGATGCCGCTGAAGTTCGAGTGCGCCATGAGGTGCTGGAAGATGTGGGGCAGATCCGCGGCCGGCACCGTCGGCGGCGCCATGTTGGCCACGCGGCAGGTCGACTCGAACTGCCCCTCGTAGATCCACGACGCGCCCTCGACGAGGGCCGCGATGCCACCGCCGCTGCTGGGGTACTTGCGCTCGACCAGACCATAGTGGACCTGGATGATCGGCTCCGCCCAGCCGCTGACGGGGTTCGCCTGCCGGAAGCGGACGGCGTCGAGGGCATCGCTGCGGTTCTGACCCCACACCTCGAGGACGGCCCGCATCGCGCCGCCCGGCTCGATGCCCGTCTTGATGTAATCCACCTTGGGCGCCGTCACCGACCGATCCTCCGCCGATCGGATGTCGAGCGCGCCCGTCGCCGGATCGATGAGCCCGACCTGACCGATGGAGGCGTTGGCGCCCAGGCTGTCGATCGCCTGCTTGCCCTTGCCCGCCGACGCCTGCGCGCGCTGCCCGAAGGCCGTCGCGAGGCTGGGGTGGTGACTGATGTGATCCACGATCTGGCGGGCCTGGGCGCGCGGGGTGGCGCCGGTGACGACCCCGGGGGGCACCGAGTTCGACGCCGTCAGGCAGGCATTGAACACCACGCGGTGATTGGGCGTGGTCGGATCCATGTTGCGGATCAGCTCGTCCATCAGCGCCTCGGAGAGCGGATCGCCGACCTGCACGGCTTGCTGCGACTCGGTTTGCTCCCCGTTCGCGACCGCGGTGTCCCCGGCGAGCTCGATGACCTGGGCGTTGCCGTGGCCCGCGATCATGACCTGATCGAGCTTGTCGCGCTGTCCATAGCGCTTCGCGAGCGGTTGAATCTGGCCCGTCACTGCCGAGAGCGAGGTAGCGCCCTCGATCATCAAGGTCAGGTTGCGCGGATCGGTCACCGCGGCGGTCAGGTTCGGATCGCGGTGGAAGGCGCCGTTGTGATCCATCGCCGAGTGGAGGATCAGCGTCAGCGGCTTGCTCTTGCTGGTGTCGCCGACGTTGGTGGCCAGCTGGGAGAGCGCGGGCTCCTCGAAGCGGTGGAAGCTGCGGACGTCCGGCAGCAGCGTGTTGTAGCTGGCGTAGTTGGTGGCGGCCTGCTTCATCGCGATGAAGGACGTGATCTCGGCCCCCTCGGCGGCGTGGAGCAGGGGGTGCACGACGGTCACGTAGTCGACGAACACCCGCACGCCGTCGGGCTCGGCGAGGAGCGCGTCGAAGTCCTCCTGCCGCATGATGACCTTGAGCACCGGCCCGCCGACGCCCTGCTCGAGCGTCGCGAGGGCCTCGCCCCAGGTGACGCCCTCGGTCGGCGCGTCGGTCGTGTTGGTCAACTCCACCGTGTTCGCAGCCTGCGCGATGGCGTCGCTGTAGGTGCGCAGCGGGCCGAGCACGTCCGGGGTCCGCCCGGCCGCCTCGAGCGCCGACACCCTCATGCCGCCACAGCCGGCGAGGACCGAGTCCGACTGGTGCGCGAAGTCGAGCCAGGCCCACAAGACCGTCCGGGCGTTGTCGTCCAGGTTCGAGTTGTTGGCCCAATCCAACTGGCTGTCGGCGAACATCGCGAAGTCGTTGAGGGTCATGTCCAGCAGATCCGCGGCGGGCGGACCCGTGGGCAGATCGTTGGCGCCGGTCGCCCAATCCCAGATCGACTGGCCGATCGCGAGGACCCCGTCGACGATGCCGCCGAGCAGCTCGGAGGACTGCCCGGTCGCGGAGTCGGCGGAATGCTGGCCGGAAGGCGTCGCCTGATTCCGTGCCGCGGTCGCCGGCCCACTCTGCGTCGCGTGCTGGTCATAGTCCGACATGGCGCTCACCGATCAGTCCGTTGGATCCCCAGGGGACGCGCCTCAACCTAGCGCAGCGGGCTCGAAGGCGCACGCGATCCCGCATCCTCGGTCCAGCCGGTCCCGAGCGCTGCGGCCCGTGAGCGCCCCAGCCAGCAGTTGGCCACACGCCGAACCCGTTGAGCCGAGGGCCATAGTGGTGCACCTCAGGAGCCGAACGTGGCAAAGACTACAGTCAACACGAAGTTGACTCATGGGTTCAACGGAGCTATACGGTGGACAGTCAGGGTCTGACGCGACGGCGTGCAGGCAGGGCAGGCAGGGCAGGCAGGGCAGTTGACCACATCTCAGCGCGTGCCCCAGCAGTTGCCCCAACGCGACCTCTCGGACGACGGGGCAGGGCAATGCGCGATCTGGACAGCAGGACCACGGAACCAATCGACGTCCTCACGGTCGACGTGCCTTATGTCGCGCCGCTTCCGACGCCGGCGCTCCGCAGGTTTCGCACGATCAACAACCAAGTCCGGATCTTCGAGGTCCTTCGCGACGTGCTGCGGGGCAGCGAGGCTCAGCTGGTCTTTGACGACGATCCGACCTCCTACGCCGTGGTCCTCGGCGCACGGGCTGGCCACACCGGCGGGCGAGTGAGCGGCGCGCTGGCCGTCCGGGCGACCTGGACCTCGGCCGACCCACCCTATCCGCCCGCAGGCACCCCAGTGAGCATCTGGTTCCCGCACCGCGACGGCATCTATGGGTTCCGCGCGCGCACGCTGGGCAGCGAACGCGACGGCGTCACCATGGGCATCCCGGCGGAGATCGTGAACTACTCCCGCCGGTCGGCGCCGCGCTACACGGTGCCCGCGCAGATCGGCGTGCGCTTGAGCCTGTCCGTCGCGGATCGGCCATCGATCGACCTGCCGCTGGTGACGCTCTCGATTGGAGGGCTCTCGGTCGCGGCGCACGCCAGCCTGCGGTTCGTGGTGGGCACCAGCGTGCTGGCGGATCTGAAGCTGCCCAGCGGCCCGCCCCGCTCCATCGTGGTCAACTGTCGCGTCGTCAAGCGCCACGACGATCGGCGCAACGAGGTGGGCTTCGCCTTCGTCGACTTGAAGCAGAGCGACCGCCTCGCCCTCGAGCGCGTCCTCGCGAGCCTGCACCCCGACGAGGGGATGACGGTCCGCACCCTGCCGGCGCTGGAGACGATCCCGCCCGAGGTGGCCTCCGACGCGGTCACGCACGACTCGGATCCTCTCGGCGAGCTGTGAGGTGGTATGGCGGGCTCGCGCCGCCGGCCGCCATGGGTGTCGCCCGGCCGCCATGGGTGTCGCCCACTTCTCAAGTCCCTCTCAGCCGGCCGCCATGGGTGTCGCCCACTTCTCAAGTCCCTCTCAGCCAGCGTGGTTCCCCCTCCCCGATCCGCAGCACGTCGGTCAGATTCGCAGCGTCTCCGGGCCGGCCGCGCTCCCGGACTCGGTTGTCCAGGCAGCTCCGTCCCGGACCACGTCCCAACCCGGCACCCGGCGGACGCAACCGTGCGTCGGCGCCGGTGGGGGCGCTGGCAGGCGTGGATTTGGAGCAGCGGCCAGCTCAGCCGGTGGCGATCGGCGCGAACCACGGCGGCGGGCAGCCCTCGGTGGGGAAGTCGACGGCGCTGAAGCCCTGGCGCAGGCGCTCCATCGCGCCGCGGTAGGTGTCGACGAAGATGGCGTAGGCCTCGCGCCAGGCCTTGCGCAGCGC
>CALBMW010000538.1 GCA_937896275.1 uncultured Myxococcales bacterium | reverse complement strand
CGGACGCAGCCTCGCCCGTGAACGACGCGATGGCGCCCGCCGACACCGGTGGTCCACTGCCCGACGCCCAGCCCGACGCCCAGCCCGACGCCGCGCCGCCGCCACCGGACTGGGGCGATCCCGATTGCGATCCGCTCGATCCGGGGGCCTGCGCGCTGCCCTGGCCTTCGAACCAGTACCTGGCCCCCGATCCGGCGCGCGCCACCGGCTTCACGCTGTCCTTCGGGGCGAACACCCTGCCGGCCAGCATCACCGCCGGCGCCATCGATCCCACGCCGTGGCGGCGCATGGACGGGTATGGGCTGGGCGTGCCGGTCATGGCGCTCTTCCCCCACCTGGACGTGAGGCCGCTGCCCGGTGAGTACGGCGTCGCCGACTCGCTGGCCCCGGACTGCCCCTCCTTGCTGCTCGAGGTCACCGACGCGGGCGTCCGGCGCGTGCCCCACTTCGTCGAGCTCGACGCCACCGAGAGCGACGCCGCCCGCCAGGTGCTCATCCTGCGGCCTGCCGAGATCCTGCACGAGGACACGCGCTATGTCGTCGGCTTCCGCGGGCTGCGCGACGCGTCCGATGCCCCGATCCCGCCCAGCGCGGCCTTCGCGTCCCTGCGCGACGCCGCGACGGCCGGCGATCCCGTCCTGGGACCCCGCCAGGCCGGCTTCGACGAGGTCTTCGCGCTGCTCGAGGCCGAGGGCGTTGATCGGGGCACCCTGACGCTCGCCTGGGACTTCCACACCGCCAGCCCCGACGCCCTGTTCGGCCCCATGCTCGCCATGCGCGAGCGCGGCTTCGCGGCGGTCGGCGACGGCGGACCGACGCTCACCATCGACCAGGTCGAGCGCTACGTCCCCGAGGACGACGGCAGCGACACGCCGGTCAACCCCTACACCGCCCTGCGCATCCACGGCACCGCGCACATGCCCCACTTCATGAAGCTGAGCGAGGAGTTCCTGGGCGTGCGCGGCTGGATCTTCAACCTGGGCGCCGACGGCCTGCCCGAGCAGGATGGCTGGCGGGACGCGCCCTTCTGGATCAACATCCCCCACAGCGCCCTCACCGGACGTCCCCACGGCCTCGTGATGTACGGCCATGGCCTCTTCGGCGACGGCAAGGACGTGGCCGATCTGGGCTGGACCCGCGAGTGCGGCAAGTACCCGCCGCGCGAGTGCGGCTGGTTCATCGGTCGCATCGCCAACCAGAACGATCTGATCTTCTTCGCCAGCGATCTGCTGGGCATGTCGGCCGACGACCGCGAGGCCACCGCGCTGACCATGATCCAGAACCTGAGCTGGTTCACCTGGCTCGTCGATCGCCTGCACCAGGGCATGCTCGAGTACGTGCTCCTGACCCGCGGCATGCGCGAGCAACTCCAGATGCAGCTCGACGCCCACGAGGCGACGCGCGATCTGGGCATTGTGGTCGACCCCGCCCAGCTCTTCTACTCGGGCATCTCGCAGGGCGGCATCTTCGGCGCCACCTTCATGGCGCTGTCGCCCGACGTCACCCGCGGCCACCTGGGCGTGCCAGGCGCCAACTACGGGATCCTGCTGGGGCGCTCGGTCGACTTCGCCCCCTTCTTCGCCATCCTCGAGGCGGCGCACCCGGCGCGCGTCGACCAGAACATCATGCTGGCTGCCATCCAGGTGCTCTGGGACACGATGGATCCGGTGAGCTACTACCGGAAGCTGTCGACCGATCCCTTCCCCGGGACACCCCCCAGCCATGTGCTGGCCGCGCCGGCGCGGGGTGACTATCAAGTGTCGCCCATGACGCTCGAGATCGCCGCCCGCAGCGACGTGGGGCTGCGGGTGATGGCCAACTACGACGCCGACCGGCAGGTCGAGCTCGTCGAGCCCCAGCCCTACCCCTACAGCGGCTCCGGCATCGTCCTGTGGCACTTCGGCAACGCGTGGCCGATGCCGGGCAACCGGCCGCCGCCGGAGGACGAGTCGGGCGATCCGCACGAAGCGCCACGACACTTCGATCCTCATAATGACCAGATGGTGCACTTTTTTCGCACCGGCGAGATCATGGACGTCTGCCACGGCCTTCCCTGCCCCGACGTCGCCATCCCCTGAACCGCCACGCTGGCGCGGCGGTGGCCCGCGCGGGCCGGCTCGAACCGTCGAAAAACCGCCTGGCATAACGACCTGCGCATCTTTGTTGCAAGCGCGTGAACGGGTGCGCATGGTACGCCCGTAACGCGCGGCGGCCGCATCTTCGGCCGCCCACATTTCACTCAGCGACGCCCCGCTGGCGACGTCCAGCGAGCGTCGCTTTTGACTGGCGGGGCGTCGAACACAGCGTGAAGAAGGAATCGCTCGGCTTGGGTCCGGTGGTCGTGATGCACAACCCCGCCCCCTCGTGCCCAGACGACGAAGAGGAGCCTCCCTCCAGCGCAGCCGACGGCAGCGTGGTCGAGGTCGCCAGCCACATCACCCGCACCCTCCGCGGCGCCGGCGTCGACGCCCGGCAGGTCTGCGCCGAGGGTGACCTCGACGAGCTGCTGGGCGATCTGGTCACCGCCGGCGTGAGCCGTGTCTTCAACCTGGTCGAGTCGCTCGACGGAGATGCGTCCCGCGAGGCCGAGTTCGCCGAGCGTCTCGAGGCCGTCGGGCTGCCCTACACCGGCGGGCGCCCGTCGATCCTGCGGGTGGCCTTCGCCAAGGACGTCGCCCGCAGCCGCCTCGAGGCGCTGCGCGTCCCGGTCGCCGCGGGCCACGCAGTGTGGGACGCCGATGGGCCGCCGCCGCCCCTGCCCTTTCCGCTGTTCGTCAAGCCGGCGCGGGCCGACGGCTCCATTGGGATCGACGGGGGCTCGGTCGTCTACGACGAGGCGGCCTTTCGCGCGCGCGTGGCGTACCTGCTTCGTTGCTGCGGCGCGCCCGTGCTGGTCGAATGCTACCTGCCGGGGCCGGAGCTCAACGTCGCCATCCTGCCGGGCCCGCGCGGGCCGCGCTTCGCCGTCACGGCCATCGACTTCTCGTGCTTCCCGCCGGACATGCCGCCCATCGTGACCTATGCATGCAAGTGGGTGCCGGGCACGCCGGAGTACGAGGCCTGCTCCCGCCCAGCCCGAGAGATGGTGAGCGACGCGACGGTGCGCGCTGCTACCCGCATCGCTTGGACCGCCTTCACGGCGTTGGGCGGTCACGGCTACGGGCGCGTCGACCTGCGCTGCGATGCGGAGGGCGCGCCGCGCGTGATCGACGTCAACCCCAACCCCGACCTCGATCCCGAGGCGGGGCTGGCGCGAGCGGCGTGCTTCGAAGGCATCGACTACGAAGACCTCATCCTCGGCATCGCCGCCGAGGCGACGGCCGAGAACCCCCACCGCGACGCGAGAAAGCACCATGCCCGGCTCCCCCGCCTGCGCCCTGCGGCCAATTCGACCCGCGGATCGCGCGCCCCTGGTGCAGCTGCTGCAGAACGTTGATGTGTTCGCGCCCGACGAGGTCGAGGTCGCCGTCGAGCTGATCGACGCGGCCATCGCCGACGCACCCGGCAACACCTACGAGGCCATCGTGGCCGAACGGGACGACCGGGTCGTCGGCTACGCCTGCTTCGGGCCGACGCCGATGACGGATCACACCTGGGATCTCTACTGGGTGGCGGTGGGCCCCGAGGCGCGCGGCCTGGGGCTGGGGCGCCGACTGGTGCGTGGCGTCGAAGAGGACGTCGCGGGTCGCGGCGGTCGCATCCTGCGGGCCGAGACCTCTTCGAAGGAGGCCTACGGCGCGACGCTCGCCTTCTACCGCGCCACCGACTTCACCGAGGCGGGCCGCATCCCCGACTTCTATCGGGCGGGCGACGATCTGGTCATCCTCTACCGCGCTTTCGGGGGCTGAGAGCCCGCGGAGCGGTCGTCATGCGACGGATCGCCTCCGCGATCGACTCCGTCCGCCTGACCTGCCTGGTCGGTGGCGTCCGAAGGATCCTCTCGGTGGTCGGGCCGGCGACGCGAGAACACCAGCCACTCCTCCTCGACGTGGCGCCGGCGGTAGCCCAACAGATGGAACACGTTGACGACATGGTGCCGGATCCGGTGCGCCTCGACGCGATAGTGGTCGGGCAAGTCCGGGTGGGGTACCACGCCGGGCAGGCGCGTGATCCATCGGTGTGCCTTGGTCGCGCGCAGGCGCGCAGAGAGATCGAGCCAGACGCGGCGCACGGACGACGCCATGAAGAAGCCGTCGTCACCCTGCGGCTGGTAGCGTGGCAGCATCAGGTGACCGCTGAAGGGCGCGGTGATGACTCCCTGCGCGTCGTCGGCCAGCGCGTCCCCGGCGCGCACCCGGGCGAAGTTGCGAAAGCCGGGGCGCATCACGAAGCCATCGCCCGCCGGGGTGCGGTGATGGTGTCGAAGCTCGAGCACCGCCGGCAGATCGAGGGCGTGACCCCGCAGGGAGCGTCGGTGCTCGGGTAGCCAGGGACACATCCCCTCGTCCACCGCCCCCGCCGCGGCGAGCGTCAGCCACAGGATCGAGCAGTGCACGTCGATCGAGGCGGGGTCCTCGTGCTGGCCAGCCTCGACGCCCACTCCGACGTGCCCCTGGTCCACCAGCCAGCCCATGAGCGTGCCGTCGATGGTCTCGTCGAGCCCCAGCACCACGGGGATGCAGAGCGACAGCCCCACCCGGCGGTTGCGCAGCGTGTCGCCCAGCACCGCGAAGGGGGGGCCGTGGCTTGACATGCTGTGCAGATCGACGAACACCAGCGGCTCGGTGGCGGCCGCGAGCAAGGGGGCGAGGACGCCGAGCAGCGCGCGCTGAGCCCGATCCTCCGCGTCGTCATCGGCGGGCGGGCGCGCGAGCAGGGCCCCGACGCGCGCGTCGTCCCAGCCACGGTTGAGATCACGGACGTGGTAGCGCACCCGCGCCGCGTGGGCAGCGCGGTTGCCTACCAGGCCCACGAAGCGCCCGCGCAACGGCACCTCGGCCTGCCTCAGGTGGGCCAGCACGCGCCCGAGCGCCAGCAGCCCCGAGGGCTCGTTGCCGTGAAGCGCACCCACGGCCACGACGGTGGGGCCGGGCCGGCCGGTGTCCCAGGTCCCGATGACGGGATCGGCGGAGTCGGTCAGGGTGGGGGCGTAGGTGCCTGCGATGCGTTCGGTCATGCCGGCTCAGACCTTGCGCAGATGAAGCTCGAGCAGGCGCGCCGACACCTCGATGAGATCGCGCTCGGCGATCAGCCCCACCAGGCGGCCGCCTTCGACCACC
>CALBMW010000537.1 GCA_937896275.1 uncultured Myxococcales bacterium | reverse complement strand
CCCACGCCGCCGGCACCGCCCACGCCGCCGGCGCCGCCCACGCCGCCGGCACCATCGCCACCGCCGCCGCCCTCACCGACGTCGTCCCCGCCACCGTCCCGGCCGCCCATCGGCTGCCGCCCCAAGTCCATGCCGAGGTCGCCGCCGGCCCGGGATGCGTCCAGATCCTCGCCCGCGTCGCCCACCCGTGCGTCACGGCTGGCCACACACTGCGCCGTGGAGGGGTCGCACACCTGCCCCGCCCCGCAGCCCTCGGTGGCGGTGCACTCGATGTCGTCCAGCGGCTCGATGCAGCTCGCCAGGACCAGCGCCAGTCCGCAGACCCACCACGACGTCCAAGGCGTCCGGCTCTCAGGCATCAGAAGTTCACCTCGGCCGCGACTCCGCCCAAGCCCCAGGGGGCGATGGCCAGCGCCGAGTCGTCGCCGTCGAGCAGCAGCAGCGTCGCGCCCGCCCCGATGGCGGCCACGCCCACGCCCAGGCCGGTCCAGCCCATCGCCTGATAGAAGCGTGCGTCATCGTCTGCCGCCCGCGCGTGGGAGACGCTGCCCCCGTCCGCGATCAGGTCGTCGCGCTCGGCCTCCTTGTCCGAGGCCACGCCCAGCAGCGCGACCCCCGTCCCCGCGCATCACCGCGCCCGCGCCCGCCACCACGCAGGGCCACCAGGGCCGCCCGCTCGGCTCGGCGGGCGGTTGCCGCACCGGCGCCACGGCGACCGGCGCGGGGGCGGCGCCCCCTTCGGCCACCAGCCTCAGCGTCACGGCGGCCCGCTTGCCCGACTCGATCCGCACCGTCTGCAGCGCGGCGGTGTGCCCCGCGAGCGCCACGCGCAGAGCGTGCTCACCCGCCTCCAAGCGCGCCGTGAGCGGCGTCTTGCCCAGCGGCGTGGCCGCGCCGTCCACGAACACGTCGGCGCCCAGCGGCTCGGTCGTCACCACGAGATCTCCCTGCTGCTCGGTCAGGCGCCTCCGCAGCGACGCCACGAGGGCCTCGATCTCGGCGCGGTCTTGGACCGTCGGCGCCAGCTCCAGGTACTTCGCGTAGTAGTCGACGGCGTCGCGAGACCGACCCAGCCGCTCGCTGACGCGCCCCAGGTTGAAGGCCAGCTTGGCCGAGGTGGGGAACAGGTCGAAGGCGGTGCGAAACTCGTCGGCGGCGCCCGCCAGGTTGCCCTGCCGGTACAACTCGCGGCCGCTGAAATAGCGCTGCACCGCGAGCGGCGGCGCGCCGGGCTCGAGCGATGGCTCCTGAGCGCGCGCGGCGGGCAGGACGACGAAGAGGAGGGACACGCCCAGCAGCGCGCGTGACAGCACGAAGACCTCCGCAGACCGATGCATCGACCGCTCATCCTGGATCAGCGTGGGCGCACGCACAACCGCGGCCACGCGCGGGCGGCGCGGTGATCACATCCTCGCGACGTCGCTGATTCGTCGCGACCCGCCCTCACGGGCAGTGGCGAACGTCGTCGCCGCCGGCGGCTGTGGCGAAAGCCGTATCACCGTACGCGCCCAGGTTGACGACGCAGCCGTTGGGCGCGGGCTCCCGCGCCGCGTCGACCTCCGGATCCCCCCGATCGATGAGCGGCGAGGTCGGCAACAGGCGCAGATCGCCGACGCCCGCGTCCACGTAGCGCGGCACCTCGTCGAAGCGCGGCCCGGCCTCGGTGAGGGGGCCCACCACATCGGCTTCGCCGCAGTCCCAGAGGTCGGTGAAGGCGATCTGGGCCGCCGAGCCCAGCGCGTCGTTGCGCACGCAGGCGGTGAGGGTGCGGCTGATGATGCCGTGGCGCAGCCGCACCGGGCTGATCTGCGTGGCGCGCAACCGCACGCCGAGACCCGAGGCGTTGCCCGCGATGCCCACGCCGTCCAGCGTGAAGCCATCGACGACCGTCTGGTTGGCGTTGTCGAGGTCGAGGCCCACAGCCCCCCCCATGCTCGCGCCGGGCCCACCGGTGACGTCCCACACGAGCACGCCGCGAAGTTCGGCGTCGGCGGCGGCCGTCAGCAGCCCGCCGATCGCCGCCCCGCCGTTGCCGCCGTTGTAGTTGCCGCCGCGGGTGCCGGCCTCACCGCCGACCAAGGACCGCAGCTCGAGGCCCCGCACGCGGGTCAGCCGGGCGCCGTTCACGTGGAGGCCAACCGCGCTCCCGCCCGCGCCCGCACAGCAGTGGGCGGCGTCGCTGCTGGTGTGCACGCCGCCTCGACCGCCGCGCACGACCTCCACGCGGTTGTCCTCGAGCACCACCTGGCTGGAGCCATCGGACAGGTAGATGCCACGCCCGACGCCACCGGCGCCGCCCCCGCCGCCGCTGCTGCCCGTGCCGCCACCCGTTCCCCCGTCCACCGCCAGGATCGCGTTGTGATCGACCCGACACGCGGTCGCCCCCTGCAGCCAGATGCCGCCCGCGGCCCCGCCCACGCCGCCCGCCCCCACGTTCCGCGGCACGTAGCCGCTGCCACCCACCACCTGGTCGATCACGTTGCCCGTCACGGTCGCGCCCCGCACGTCGCTCAGCCAGATGCCGGCGGCCGTCCCGCCGCGCTGCCCGGCGGCCCGTTCGAGGGGCTCCGAGCCACCCTGGCCGCCCCGAACACCCGTGACGCGACACTGGGCGATCGTCACCTCGTCGGCGTTCTCCGCGTAGATGCCCGCGACGCTCAGCCCGTCCACATTCGTGGTGGCCTGGGGTGGGGCGAGGCCCGTGACGGACACGTTGTAGACGTGTGCGCGCCGCGGCGCGCCCCAACCAGGGCCCCCGATCTGCACGCCGAAGCGCCCTCCGTCCACCGTGAAGCCGGCCACGGTGACGTCATCGGCGACGATGCGGACGCCGATCCCGTAGGGAAAGGCCGTCCTGATCAGCACCTGATCCGGCCCCACCCCCTCGAGCAGCACGCCGGGCGTCGCGATGACGACGCTCTCGGCGTAGGCGCCGGCGGCCACCCGCACCACCTGCCCTGGCGCGGCCGCGGCCACGCCGTCCTGGATGTGGCGGAAGGGGTTGGCCAGCGATCCGTCCGGGGCGTCCTGCACGTTGAAGGCGTCGACGTAGATGACCCCGTCTTCCGCTTCGGGCACCGGCGCCTCACAGCCATCCTCCGGCTCGCCGTTCTCGTCGCGAAACCCCGGTGCGCAGGCCACCACGAGGCAGCGCCCGACGGTGCAGGCCGTGCTCGGCGCGTTGGGCAGGGCCCCGCACACAGCGCCGCAGGCGCCGCAGTGATCCGCGCGCGACAGCAAATCGTAGCCCTCGTCCACGCGCCCGTCGCAGTTGTCGTCGACCCGGTTGCAGAGCTCCGCGCCGGTGGGCGTACAGGCGTACTCGCAGCCATCGCCACCCTGCAGATCGAGGTTGAAGCTGCCCGGGGCGCAGGCCGCGCAGAGGGGCGCCGCGCCCACGACGTTCTCGCACTGGAAGTCGATGGCGCGGCCACAGGCGTTCTCGCCGTTGATCGCCCGGCACTCGTCGAGGTCGGTGCAGACGGGAAGGGCGCCGAGGCGCTCGATGCACTGCCAGTAGCGCGCCTCGCCGCACGCGTTCGCGCCGTCGCCATCGGGCGCGCACAGGTGCGCGTCGACACAGGCCGGCGGCCCGGCGAGGGCGTTGACGCAGGCGCGGAAGCGGCGATCGCCGCAGCCCCCGTTGTCCACCGCGCACTCGTCGACGTCGACGCAGCGCGGCGGCCCACCGAGCTGCTCGACGCAGCGCGTGAACAGGTCAATGCCGCAGGCCCCGTTGTTCAGGTCGCACTCGGCCACGTCGGCGCAGTCCGGCGCGGCGCCCTCATGGTCGGTGCAGGCCCAGTACGCGGCCACGCCGCAGGCGTTGCGCCCGTCGTCGCCCGCCGCGCACTCGTCGATGTCGGCGCAGCTCGGCGGCAGGCCGGGCGGTTGACGCAGCGCCAGAAGCGCGCGACGCCGCATATGTTCTGGCCCGCCGGGTCCGCCGCACACTCGTCGACGTCCTCGCAGTGGTGCGGCCCGCCGACCTCGTTGACGCACTGCGTGGCCGCCGGGTCGCCGCAGTCGCCGTTGTTCAGGGCGCACTCGTCGAGGTCCTCGCAGGTGGCCGGAGCGCCCTCGCGGTTCGTGCACCGCCAGAACGCGGCCTCGCCGCAGTCATTGCGCGCCTCGGCGTCGACCTCGCACTCGTCCAGATCCACGCACAGCGGGGGACCGCCGTCGGCGTTCACGCAGATCCAGAAGGCCGCCACGCCACACGCGTTGCGCCCCACCGCGTTCACGGCGCACTCGTCGATGTCCTCGCACAGCGGCGGTGCGGCCGGCTGGTCGGTGCAGCGCCACGCCGAGGCCAAGCCGCACCCGTTGTGGCCCTCCTCGTCGAGCGCGCAGTCGTCGACGTCCTCGCAGAAGGGCGCCGCCCCCTCGATGTCGACGCAGCGTACGTGGCGCCGGTCGCCGCAGCCGCCGTTGTCGACGGCGCACTCGTTGATGTCGGCGCAGATCGGCGCGGCCCCTGCGCGATCCTCACAGCGCCAGAACTCCGTGTCTCCGCAGGCATTTCGTCCGCTCGCGTCCGGCGCGCACTCGTCGATGTCCTCGCACAGGGGCGCCGCCCCCGCCTGGTTCAGGCAGCGCGCGAAGCGAGCGTTGCCGCAGCCGCCGTTGTTGACGGCGCACTCGTCCAGATCGCGACACTCGGCCGGCCCGACGCCATCGAGGCAAGCCCAGGAGCGCGCGTCGCCGCACGCGTTGCGGCCCAGCGCGTCGGGCACGCAGCCGTCGATCGCCTCGCAGCGGGGGGGCTTGCCCAGGCCGTCCAGACAGCGGAAGTCGAGGGGATCGCCGCAGCCGCCGTTGTCGGCGGCGCAGGCATCGAGGGCGGCGCAGGTGGCGGGTGCCCCGAGGTTGTTGGTGCACGCGACGTGCGCCGCGTCGCCGCAGCCGCCGTTGCGGTCGGCGCACTCGTCGACGTCGGCGCAGGCCGGCGGCGCGCCCTCGAGGTTGGTGCAGCGCCACAGCAAGGCGGCACCGCAACCGTTGCGCCCGCCGGCATCGGTCGCGCACTCGTCCAGGTCGGCGCACACGGGCTCGAAGTCCGCGCCCAGCGCGCAGCCCCAGAAGGCGGCGTCACCGCAGGCGTTGCGGCCGGCGGCGTCCGGCGCGCAGGGATCCTCGGCGTCGACCCGCACCAACACCTCGACCTCGGCCACTCCGGCGTGCGCCGGCAACGCGAGCAGCAGGCGGTACTCCCCCGG
>CALBMW010000536.1 GCA_937896275.1 uncultured Myxococcales bacterium | reverse complement strand
GGCGCTGGGCGGGGGGGGACTGCGCGGGCGGGCTGGCCGCCTGGGGCGCCGCGTGGGCCGCAGGAGGTGGCGCCGCGCCGGCCCCGAACTCCCCCTCGAGGCGCCGCAGGTCGTCCTCGGTCGGTTTGCACGGCACACGGGCGTTCGGCCCCTGCACCGGGAACAGGTTCGCCAGGATGTCATCGATCGGGCCGTCGCTCATGCGGCTTCGCCTCCCCCAAGCTGCGCGATGGTATCAGCCACCCCGCGCCGAACATAGATCTCCGGTTCGTCCTGCGACGCAACATCTCATCGCAGGTGACGATCGAGGGCAGCCAGCAGGCGGTCGGTGTGCTCGGGGCGGCCGACCGTGATGCGCAGCGTCTCGCGCAGCGCGGGTTGGCTCCACCAGCGCACCAGGATGCCATCGGTCTCCAGCGCGCGGTACAGGCGCTCAGCCTCGGGCCCGACGTGGCACAGCAGGAAGTTCGCGAAGGAGCGTGGCCAGCGCCACCCCCGAGCGGTCAGCGCCGCCTCGAGGCGGGCGCGCTCGGCCAGCGTGCGGGCCACCACGTCACCGTGCCAGGCGCGATCCGCCAGGGCGGCGAGCCCGGCTGCCTGGGCAAAGCTGTCGACGTTGTAGCTGTCCTTGACCTTGGCGTACTGCGTCACCAGATCGGCGTGGGCGAACAGCAAGCCCAGCCGCGCCCCCGCCAGGCCGAAGCTCTTGGAGAAGGTGCGCAGGACGATCAGGTTGGCGTGCTCGCTCAGCAGCGGCAGGACCGAGCATGGCCCCGCCTCGCCTTCGGCGAAGTCGACGTAGGCCTCGTCGACCACCAAGACGCCGTCGAGGCGGTCCGCCAGCCGGCGCAGGGCGTCGATCTCGGCCAGGGTGCCCGAGGGGTTGTTGGGGTGGGCCACCAAGGCCAGGCGAGCGCCGGTGACCGCGAGGTCCGGCAGGGCCCAGTCGGGGCCGTAGTCCACCGCCACGTAGCGGGCGCCCTGGACGCCGGCGAGCGTCCGGTACAGGCCGTAGGTCGGCGCCGGCGCCGCCACGACGTCGCCGGGCGCGAGGTGCGCGCGGAAGATCATCGTCAGGCAGTCATCGGAGCCGTTGCCGGCCAGCACCTGCGCGGACGACACGCCGTAGCGCTCGGCGGCCGCCGCGCAGAGGGCCGTCGCGCGCGGATCGGGGTAGCGCGGGAGCCCCTCGACGGCGGCGAGGGCGGCGGCTTCGACCCCCGGCGCGGGCGGCCACGCACACTCGTTGGTGTTCAGCTTCAGGGCGTCGGGGCGCTGCGCGCCCGGCTCGTAGCCGGCGAGGGCCACGATATCGGGCCGAACCCACCGCGAGGGCCCCAGGCGAGGATCACTGCGAGGATCACTGCGAGGATCACTGCGAGGATCACTGCGAGGCTCGGAGCGCATCAGCCGACGACGGTGATGACGTGGTACGTCTTCTTGCCGCGGCGCAGCACGACGAAGCCGCCGTCCAGCAGATCGTCGCTGCTCAGCGTGTAGGCGGGGTCGGTCATCCGGCGGTCGTTGACGGTCACCGCGCAGCTCTCGATGTCCTGGCGCGCGCGACGCCCCGAGGGTGAGAGCCCGGAGACCGCCAGCAGGTGGGCCAGCCCGGCGCGCCCGGCCTCGAGGTCGGCTCGCTTCACGACCGTGCGGGGCGTCGACTTGAAGGCCTCGGCCAGGGCCTGCGCGTCCAACTCCGCGAGCTGTCCGCCGCCGAACAGGACCCGGGTGGATCGCTCGACGCGGGTGAGCGCCGCCGCGCCGTGAACCAGCCGCACCATCTCGCCGGCCAGGGTTCGCTGCGCCGCGCGTCGCGCCGGATCGGTCAGGACCGTGGCCTCGAGATCAGTGATGGCGTCGAGAGGCAGAAAGGTGAACTGTTTCAATAGGTTACCGACGTCGTCGTCCGCGGCGTTGAGCCAGAACTGGTAGAACTCGTAGGGCGAGGTCAGGTCGGGATCGATCCAGACGTTGCCCTGCTCGGACTTGCCGAACTTCTTGCCGTCGGCGCGCATCAGCAGCGGGAAGGTGATGCCGTGCGCCTCGACGCCCCGCAGGCGCCGGATGAGGTCGGCGCCGCTGACGATGTTGCCCCACTGATCGCTGCCGCCGAGCTGCAGCGTGCAGCCGTAGCGATCGTGCAGCTCCAGGAAGTCGTAGGCCTGCAGCATCATGTACGAGAACTCGGTGTACGAGATGCCGTGATCGCGGGTCTCGAGCCGCCGCTTGACCGAGTCGCGCTGGATCATCGCGTTGACCGAGAAGTGCTTGCCGATGTCGCGCAGAAAGTCGAGCAGGCGCGCCGGGGCCAGCCACTCGGCGTTGTCGACGAGCAGGGCGCCGCGCGGGCCGTCGAAGTCGACGAAGCGCTCGAGCTGGGCCCGCAGGGCCGCGGTGTTGGCCGCCAGCGTGTCGCGGTCGAGCAGCGGGCGTTCGCTGTCCTTGCCGCCCGGATCGCCGACCATGCCGGTGCCGCCGCCGACGACGAAGATCGGGCGGTGACCGGCGCGCTGCAGCCGCATGAGGACGGTGACGGGCAGCAGGCTGCCCACGTGCAGGCTGGGCGCCGTCGGGTCGAAGCCGATGTAGCCGGTCAGGCCGCCGCGGTCGAGCGCGTCGGCCGCCCCGGACGCGGTGTGCTGGAAGACCAGCCCGCGTCGCTCCCACTCCTCGAAGACTCCGGTCGGCACGGCGCGCCCCCCGCTCTCAGGACTCGCGCAGGCTAATGAGGGGGCGGGCGGACTGCAAGGGCGCCTGGCGGGTTCTCCTGGCGCGATCGGAGCGCTAGGATGCGGACCATGGAGACCCGCGCTCGACTGCTGTGTGACCCCAAGCAGATCGTCCCGCTGATGCGGGACGGCGACCTCGCGGCGCTCGATCAGTTGACGCGCTGCTACGGCGAGCGGCTGCTGGCCTATGGGCGGCGGCGGTGCGCGACCGAGGAGCACGCGCGGGACGCCGTGCAGGACGCGCTGCTCGCGGCGGGCGAGCACCTCGAGGACTTCCGCGACGAGGGCAGCGTCGAGGGCTGGCTGGTGCGCATGGTCGGCCGGGCCTGCTCGCGGATGCGGCGGGGGCGCAAGAACGATCCGGCCCTGCACGCCGACCTGTCGGTGGTGCCCGTGTCCGCGCCGGGGCCCAGCCCCGAGGACGAGGTGTTCCAGGCCGAGCTCGCCGCCCGCCTGGGCGAGGCGCTGCTGGCGCTGCCGCCGATGGACCGCGCCGTGCTGCTGCTCAGCGACGCCGAGGGCTACAAGGGGCCCGAGGTGGCCGTCGCGCTGGGGCTGAGCCACGACGCGGTGCGCAGCCGGCTGGCGCGCGTGCGGCGTCGCCTGCGCGATGCCCTCGAGCCGCTTCGCGCCGAGCTGGCCCCGACCTGAGGCGAGGCTCGGATCAGAACGAGAGGCCGGCGTCCAGTCGGGGCAGCCCATGGGCGTCCCGGGCCGCGAACCAGCCGCGCGCGGGGCCGGTGGTCAGGATCGCCACGCAGCACGCCGCGGCCGCCAAGGCGAGGATGGGCAGCGGGATCGGCATCCAGTCGGGCAGGCCGGCCAGGCTGATGGCCGCGAGCGTCGCGCCGGCCGCCAGGTTGCCGCCCGTCGCGACCCACCCGCCAGGGCCGCGGTCCGACACGGCGGCGGCGGCGGCCACGATCCACGCCATCGCCGGCACCCACCACGCCGGACCCAGGCCCAGCGCCACGGTCGCGCAGCACGCGGCGAGCAGGGCCGAGATCAGGGCCACCACCGACAGGCGCGCCGGCGCGCGTCGGGTCAGCGCGGGCGGTGTCAGCGGGCTCGTGGCGAGGATCGGCAGCGCCCTCGCCGGTTCGGCGCGCTCGTGGGCCTGTCGCCGCACGACGGACCAGGCCCGCGCCTCGTCGGACTTGCGGTGCGCCGCGCAACGGGCCTGCGACCAGACGGCGGCCTCGGCGGCGCGCGCGGCGGTGATCTGGTCGACGGGCGCGGGGCACCAGCCGGGCGCGTCGTCGAAGGCCCACGGAATGTCGACGGCGGGCTGGGTCCGTGGCTGGGCGCGGCGGTGCACGGCGCGGCGCGGCGTGTCCTCACCCAAGACCTGATCGAGGGCCCCGCGGTAGCGCTGGCAGGCGCGGGCCAGGCCGGCGTCGTCGGCCGCGATCGCCGCGTACTCCGCGTAGACGGCGCCGGGATCGAAGGTCCCGCGCGGGGCGCCCAAGTGCTCGAGCACAGCGAGCGCGAAGTGCTCCTCGGGCTCGGGGAGGCCGCTGCTCCGGACCAGCCGGCCGCGCCAGGCGCGTGCGACGCCCTCGAGCGTGGGGCGCGCCTCGAGCGCGTCGAGCAAGCCGACGGCGGCCAACGCGAACAGGCGGGTCGTCCCATCGGCCGCGGCGTCGTCGAGGCAGGCCGCGAGGAAGCGGGCCGCGGCACAGCGAAGCCGACCGTCCCCGCGCTGCGCGCTCAGGCGGCTCAGCTCGATCGCGGCGTCGGCCTGGCGGGAGACCGTGTTCAGCCAGCGGGCGAAGTCCGCTCGTGGGCTGAGGCGCGCGCCCACCAGCACCGCCACCGGGGGGGCGGGGCGCGGCGCTTCGGGGGTCGTCAGGTCGCTTTGGAAGCGATCATCGACGGCGGTGGCAGAGGCGGGGAAGTCCTCGACGGCGGCGTCGGGCGCGGGGTCGAGGGCGTTGAGTGCGGTGGCGTGCATCACGGAGGTCGCGTTCGCAAGGGGCGTGCCGTCGTGGCGAGGCCCGGTGGAGCGGGCTCGGCGCCGCGGGGTGGGGTCGGCGGACCCCCCACGCCGGTGGCGCCTGGGCTAGCCGAGGGAGCTGCCGTCCCAGGCATGGGTGGGATCGGGGTAG